>JAGQSI010000269.1 GCA_020439605.1 Acidimicrobiales bacterium
ACCGGAACTGGAAGCACAGGCGCAACCACAACCACCTCGCCAAACAACACCACGCCCACTACAACGCCCCAAGAGCCAGTAGAGCCCACCCCAACATCAACCCCGCCCGCCGGCGGAGGAGGAACTGGCCAATGAGTAGCCCAGAACTAGAAGCGCTGCTGAATGTGCAGGGCCACGACACCCGCTTGGATCAGCTTCGCCATCAACTAGACACCCTCGCCGAGAGAACCGCTAGAGACGAGGTCCGTGCTCTGGTGGCCCAGGTTGACGTGCAGATCGAAGCAACCGCTTCGCAGCGCGATGAGATCGCTCGTCGACAGAACCGGATAGACGATGAGGTCGAGTCCCTGAAGGCCAAACGAGACGGCTTTGACAAGAAGCTCTATAGCGGAGAGGTGTCCAACCCTCGTGAGCTTCAAGATCTTCAAGAGGAGATCGACTCCCTTGGTAGGCGCATCACCAAGCTTGAGGACGACGAGCTAGAGGTGATGGCCGAGGCCGAGCCGGTGGATGAAAGGCTGCTGAGCTTGAAAGATGCGCTGGCTCAACGTCAACAGGAGCTTGCCTCGGCGGAGAATCTGTTGACCGCTGCCGAAGCAGAGATTGCGGTTCAGATAGATGCGGAATCTGAGCTGCGACAGGCATGCGCAGAGCCGGTATCGGCCGGGGTTTTGGACGAGTACGAGAAGCTACGAGCGGGCCTCGGTGGAGTCGGTGTATCCAAATTGATTGGTACGCAGTGCGGTGGCTGCCACCTGACGTTGTCGGCCATGGACGTTGCTCGGATCAAGAAGCTTCCAGATGGCGAGTTCGACCATTGTGAGGAATGCGGTCGCATTCTCGTTCCCTGAGCTGTAGGCGCGGTCATGTTCATCTGGTTTGTTGCCTGCTCGATAGTGCTTGTAGCCGTGGTGTTTCGCTCTGGAGGAGTGGACTACAGAACAGTGGCTCTAGGTGCCGTCATCCCTCTCGTGGATGTTTTCTTTGGTGGACCTCGGCTATTTCACTCCTTGGTGGGTGCGGCTGTGGTCCTCGCGGTGGCGATGGTGGTTACCCGTGGACGTAAACGATTGTTGCGGCGTCGAGTTCTAGGTGTGCCCATCGGAATGATGTGTCATCTGGTTCTAGACGGTGCCTTCATGCAGACCGATGTATTTTGGTGGCCGTTGAGTGGGTTCGCGTTCAGTGACAACCAGATTCCCGAGCTCGACCATCTTGGTTTCTCCCTTGTCTTGGAGGTGGTCGGCATCGGAGTTGGCATCTGGGCGTGGAAGCTATTTGGCCTAGATGACCACGAAGTACGGCGGCGCTTCTTTGAAGACGGTCGTCTAGATCTTCCAAGCTGAAGACCTCAGCGTTCGCTCACCCGATTGGGCCCGGCCCCACCTGAGAGGGCAAATTTGTACTGGTGGAGGCCCGGGCGCCCAGTAGCCAGTCGCTGAGAGGCGTACCGGCTATTTGCGAACCACCCCTGGAGTTCCTGCCTTGACCGTCACGGTGGCATCCACCTGAGCATCGCTTTGTGGTTCCTTTACCGTGTCCACGGTTACGAACTGTGTGACCCATGAATCCTTGGTAATGGTGGCTCGGCCATATCCGCGGTCCTTGAAGTTGGCGTATGCCAAACCGAGTGGTGTCAGATCTAGATCTCCGACAATCGCACCGAAACCGGGTGAAGAGATGCTCGTTGTCACGAACTCCGACGCAACAACCTTGCCGCTCGTGCCAGCATCTGGGATCCGTAGGCTTGCTGCCCCAGCAGCGTGGATATCTCCGGTCAGAACGACCACATCGCTGATCTGGTTCTCGTCGATCGTGGACAGGAGTCGTTGTCGAGCCGCCGGGTAACCATCCCATTGGTCAGGATTCAACAGAAGGTCCCCGAGCACCAACGCTTTCATCACGGTTTGTTGGGCAAGCACCTTCCACTGTGCCCCAGAATCCTTCAGGCCCTCGATGAGCCATTTCTCCTGTTCGTTGCCGAGCATGGTGGCATTCTCGTCTTCTAGGCCCTCACAGTTGGATCGTGACGTGATGACCTGATCGCCACATGGCTGGTCCGTTCGGTACTGGCGGCCATCTAGAACGAAGAACTCGGCGAGGGTTCCCCATCTCAAGGAGCGATACATCTGCAGGGATCCATCCTCGGCGGGAGGATCGGTTCTGATTGGCTGGTGTTCCCAGTAGGCCTGATAGGCGGCTCGGCGTCGGGAACTGAATCCGGCGCGATCCTCATCCTTTTCGGGGATGGCTCCAGCATGGTTGTTCTCAACCTCATGATCATCCCAGGTGAGCACCCAAGGCGCACATGCGTGGGCGTCTTGGATTCGCTGATCACGTTTATAGGCACCATAAACAACTCGGTAGTCGTCGAGGGTCTGGGGTTCGTTGTCCAATGGGACCGCTAGATCGCCTTGTCCACCTACGTACTCATAGATGTAGTCGCCGAGGAAAAACACTACGTCTGGCTCATCGGAAACCATGTGGGGGTAGGCGGTCCAGTAGCCAGCGGTTCGGAGCTGACAAGAAGCGAAGGCGATCTTCAAGGATTCAACAGCCGCGTCCTCTGCAGGGGCTGTTCTGGTGCGGCCCACCACACTGGTGTGCGAACCGATCTTGAACCGATACCAGTAGCTGGTGGCGGGTTCAAGGTTTGTGACATCGACATGAACGCTGTTCGCGAACTCCTCCGGAGCCGGTTCGAGATCTCTTGCCACTATGTTCTTGAAGTCCTCATCGGTCGCCATTTCCCAGAGCACCGCTCTATCTGCACCCACCCCTTTGCCGCTGAGAGCATCAGTGATCAGCTTGGTCCACAGCACCACAGAGGTTGGGGCAGGGTCGCCAGATGCCACCCCTAGGGCAAACGGGAACTCGGTGATGTCATCTGCCTGTGGACTCTGAAGATCTTTCAGGCCGGATCGAGGCGCTGATGTTGGCGCGTTAGTGGTGGAGACGTTGGACGCG
>JAGQSI010000270.1 GCA_020439605.1 Acidimicrobiales bacterium
ATCTCCCATTCCGCAACCCGGTGAAGTCATTGACATGTCGATGGAGATGGTTCTGCTTCCGTCTGGCTCGCTCACTTCATCGCAGCGGTAGATGAGGCCAAGTTCCACTACGTCGATCGGTATCTCTGGGTCATAGACGGTGCGCAGTGCTTCGGTTACCTGATCCATTGAGAAGGTGGAACGCTTGAGCAACACGTTTTGGCCACGGTCCACCTCGTTGAGATCAACGAGCCCGAGCCCTGCAGCCACAGCGCCCTCAACTCGGGCAAGGCCCCCGATGGCGCGAACGGTGACGGCGCCGCCAACGGTCTGCACGATCTCTACGGTGTCTCCGGCTTCCAAGGTGATGTGGGTACCCGATGGGATAGCCGTTGCCGGGCAGTCCGCGGCGAGGGTGACCTTTACATGGGGTTCAGGCGTCATTGGAGTCCCCTTGGTTGTCACGCTGGTCTGTTACGAGTTCGCCAAGGGCGGTGCTGGTCAAGGCGTTCACCCAGTCCGAGATGGGTCCTTCAGGAACAAGCTGGGCCGCGGCGGTTGAAGCAAACGCGTTGAGCAGCATTGTGCGGGCGTGGTCTTCAGAGATGCCACGGCTGCGCAGATAGAACAGGCCTTCTTCATCGAGAGCGCCGACGGTGGCTCCGTGAGCACATGCAACTTCGTCTGAATGGATTTCGAGCCATGGCCGGCTGTCGGCTCGAGCGCTTGGCGCGAGCAACATGTTTCGGCTTTGTTGGTCTGCGTCTGTGCCGCTCGTGGCCTTGGCCACGACTACTTGACCGGTGAAGGAACTGCGGGCATTTGCCGGAACGATGGAGGCAAACTGCTGGTGGCTCACACAATTGGACGAGTTGTGGCGCACCGTGGCGATGGTGTCGTGGTGGGCGCCAGAACTCGGAATGGTGAGGCCACTGAACGAAACCGTTGCGCCGTCGCCGCTGAAGTCTGCACTGACGTCTCGGCGCACTGTGCCGGCACCGAGCGACACTGTTGCGCTGCGAACCACCGACGATGCTGGCAGGCTCAGGTGGGTTCTGGTGACATGAGCGGAGAGCTCGGCGCCGTCTACCACCACGAGGTGATCGAGTTCGCTCGCTACGCCGAGGTCAATATCTGTGGTGGCATTGACCAGCGCAGTGCCTGGAACCGAGCGGTACAACTCCACGAGCGACAAGCGACGGTTATCCCCGCATGACACATCGACACGTGGGTGATAGGTGCCGCCGTCTGTGGCGATATGAACCACTACAACCGTTGGTACCTGATCTGTTGGTGAACCAACCCGGATCCGCACGGCATCTTGGTCTGCGAGAAGGTTGAGCGCCCCGAAACCGTCGAGATCTGTGATCTCCTCGGCTGGGATCTGTTCAGGGCGACCAACGGTATCCACAACGAGATTCGAGTCGTTGGCGACATCGGACAGCTCTGCTTCGTAACGGCCGTTCACCAACACGACGCGGATGCCATCGGGAAGCTCGCCCAACAGAGCCTCGATGTCTAGGTCCTTGATTGCATCGGGGCCATCGACTCCATCGACTCCATCGACGCTCCCGGAACTTGAGCCCGCAGCAGTGGTAATGGCCTTGAGGGGAGCGTAGTGCCATGACTCGTTACGACTCGTTGGCCACCCATTGGCGGAGATCCACTGAGCCGCGGGGTGGTCCTGATCCCGTACTGCTTCGAGCAGTGAGTCCAGTGTCATCGAGCGCTCGCGGTTTGGGCCTCGGCTCCTGCTCCGGCTGCGGCGAGGAACGGTGCGTAGCCCTGAGCCTCGATCTCTGCGGCGAGTTCTGGGCCACCAGAAGCCACCAGGCGTCCACCGTTGAGGACGTGGACGTGATCTGGAACCACGAGATCCAACAGTCGTGGATAGTGGGTGATGATGAGGTAGGAACGTCCACCGTCACGGCGGGCGTTGATACCTTCGGCAACAGCGCGCAGTGCGTCCACGTCGAGGCCGGAATCTGGCTCATCGAGAATGGCTAGGCGTGGCTTCAACAACGCGAGTTGGAGAACCTCGTTGCGCTTCTTTTCGCCACCGGAGAACCCGTCGTTGACGGAACGTCCCAGCAGGCCCGGATCCATGCCGAGCTCTGCCATGGTGGAGCGGGCCTGGCCAAGGAAGCTGGCTGCGTCCAGTGCTTCTTCGCCGCGGGCTTGGCGTTGAGCGTTGACCGCTGTGTGCAAGAAGTGCATGTTGCCAACACCGGGCAGAGAAGCCGGGTACTGGAAGGCGAGAAACAGGCCAACCACCGCACGTTCTTCGGGTTCGAGAGACAACAGGTCATGGCCATCGAGGGTGGCGGTACCGGTTGCTTCATAGCCGGGACGTCCGGCCAACACGTGGGCGAGGGTGCTCTTGCCGGCGCCGTTGGGGCCCATGACAGCATGAACCTCACCCTCGCCGATCTCGAGATCGAAACCGTTGAGGATCGTCTTGTCCTCTACCGATACCTGTAGGTCTTTGATGGTCAGCATCAGCCGACTGCTCCTTCGAGGCTTACGCGCAGCAAGGCATTGGCCTCTACTGCAAACTCCATGGGTAGGTCATCGAATACGTCTCGGCAAAAGCCGTTGACGATCATTGCTGTGGCGTCCTCTTCATTCAGTCCGCGCTGGCGGCAGTAGAAGAGTTGGTCCTCGCCGATTCGAGAAGTGGTGGCCTCGTGTTCGACCTGGGCGCCATCGTTGGACACTTCGATGTAGGGGAATGTGTGTGCACCACAGTCAGGCCCGAGCAACAGTGAGTCGCATCTGGTGTGATTGCGTGCGCCGGTGGCCGAACGCATCACCTTTACCTGGCCACGGTAGGTGTTTTGGGCGTGACCAGCAGATATGCCCTTGGAGACGATGGTGCTGGTGGTGTTGCGCCCGATGTGGATCATCTTGGTGCCGGTGTCGGCCTGCTGGTGCTTGGAGGTGAGCGCAACCG
>JAGQSI010000271.1 GCA_020439605.1 Acidimicrobiales bacterium
AAGGCAGCGCTCTAACCAACTGAGCTAAACGCCCTTGCGGATTTCGGAGATTATCGCACCGAGGTCCCCCGACCCATATTGCCAAGAGAACTATCCGAGATCTCTTGAAGTTCATGCGATCTTGAGCGCAACCCGAGGTCACCAGCCAGGGTCAATAGCCAAGTTCAAGATCTACCAAACCAATCAGCTCTTCACCCGCAGCGAATCGCCGAACATTCTCAGTTATGCGAGCACCGAGTAGCGGCCTCGCCATCTCCTTCGTGTTGGCGGTATGGGGAGTGATGATCACGTTCTCCATGGACCACAACGGATGGTCATCGCCGAGAGGCTCAGGATCTGTCACATCGAGCGCCGCGCCGCCTATCGAACCGTTTCTCAGTGCCTCCAACAGTGCTGGGGTTTGAACGTGCGCTCCCCTAGCGACGTTCACGAGCCAACAGTGATCGGGCATCAAAGTGAGCTCGTGAGGTCCAATCAACCCAGTGTTGTCATCCAATAGGGGAAGCGCCAGCACCACCACATCGGCGCCAGTAAGTGCGATGTGATGCTCGTGTGCAGACATCACCTTCTCCACCCCATCCATTTGTGTCGGGTGGCGGCGAACAACGGTCACACGACAGTTGAAAGGCGCGAGCAGCCGTATCAGCACCTGGGCGATCCCACCCCCGCCATAGATGACGACATTGGCGCCAATCAGATTTCGACCCACACCCGCAGACCATGCCTTGGCGCGACTATAGGAGTGAAGATTCCGAAGGCCAGCGAGCATCAGGGCCAACGCATGCTCTGCCACCGGCTCTGCATACACACCCTTGGCGCAGGTCCACACCCGCTCCTTGTCCATTACCGAGAGATACGGCTCCACACCGGCCCACGGGAGTTGAATCCACTCGAGATGATCATTGGCTGCCAGCAAATCTCGTAGGCCAGTGAGATCGTCGGGCTGGGTCCAGACCGCAGCACTCGCCTCGCGAGGACCGGTAATTTGGCCTCCACCGGACCTCACTGAAGCGTCTATCCAATCAGCAGATATTGGCACGGTGGCGATCTTCGGGGCCGTGTGACAATCAGGCTGTGAGCTTGGTTGAGAGCTGATACCTCAAGAGTACTGCGCTCGCGACAAGATCTGCCGACTCGGTTTCGCGCAGCTCCATGTGTCAGACTTCACTCTGGGTGAACAGCGGCTCACCCGCCGTCAACTTTCTTGGGGGAATCAGTAATGAGACAGCGTCGCATCAGGCGTACCCTGATGGCTCTAGCCACAGCAGCGGCAGGTTTAGCCGTAGTGGTTTCTCAGAGTTCAACAGCCAGTGCAGCAAACGTCACTCAAGCGGTGAGTTGCAACATGGGCGGTGACCAGAACATGAATCTGGCAACTACCGCACCCGCAACTGTCACGAAGGGCTCCAACTTTCATGTGAAGCTCGCTCCTACCAGCGGTGGAACCGCCTCGGGGGCAGAGATCAAGAACATGAAGACCTACTTCCAGATCCCGACCGGAGCAACATACATCGCCGGTTCTGCTGTGCTGAGCGGCGGCACGGGAACACTCGGCGCCAAGACCGTTTCCGTGTCCGGTTCTCTCATCACAGTTACCGTCCCCGGCCCGATCGCCAATGGGGCTTCATTCATGAATCCCACCTTGGACCTTGATCTCACCGCGTCTGGCAACGCTGGCGACGTCCTGGCAGTCAAGTTCCGCCAGACCAACGCCTACAGCCTCACAGCGCTGGGATCCATCAGCGTCACCTGTAACACCAAAGGTGCTCCGGTCTCGCTGACTTCCACGACCATCCAGGCCGCGGCAACCACAACCACAGCAGCTACCACCACGACCAAGGCAACCACCACCACGGGTGGAGGCTCCACGACAACGACCAAAGCCACGACCACCACGGCTGGGCCGACCACTACAGCTGGACCTACAACAACTCTTCCTCCGGTGATCACCCAGCAGACCTGGATCCCTGGAACAGCTTGCGGAAACGACGACACAACTACTGCTCCAGCAAACTCGACCGCTGTCACAGTTACTGCGGTTGGTGGACACGGTGGCAAGGCCGGATCCCAGGCTTCGAGCAAGCGTCATGACGGAGGCGCCGGCGGCCAGGCAGTAGCAACCTTCGCCATCTCAGGTGGACAGCAGATTTCTGCAATTGTCGGATGCAACGGCGCCGACGGCCAGAACGGGACAGCTACAAGCAGCAACGCGGGCGGCTGGTCCGTCGGTGGCGGCACCGGTAACGGTTACATCGTTATTGGCCAAACCGGCGCCGGCGGTGGTGGCGGCGGCGGCTCGAGTGCTGTCTGCCTTGGAAACGAATGCGTCATGGGCTCCGGAACCCCATTGATCGTCGCTGGCGGAGGCGGCGGCGCAGGCGTATCGAACTGCTTGGGTACTCCCGCTGGGGTCGGAGGCACTGGCGGCGCCGGTTCCAACGCAACAGGCGACGGGGGCTTTGGACCTTCTGGTAGCAACGGTGGCAATGGGGGCAACTCAGGGGGCAACAGCAACTCCATCAAGGGTGGCAACGGTGGCGTCAACGCCAACGCCGTAGACGGCACTGGCGGCGACGCTCCATCTGCCGGCCCACTTGATGGTCTCGGCGTAAGCGTGGTCGGTGGCGGCGGCGGCGGCGGTTACGCCGGCGGCGCACACGGCCAGGGTGCCAACACTGGTTGCAAGGGCGCCGGTGGCGGCGGTGGCGGATCCTCTTGGATCAAGAACACCGCAACCAACAACGCCTTCTCCACGGCTGCAACTCCATCGGTCGTTCTGACCTTCACGATCAGCACTCCAGCCTCGACGACCACGACTCAGGCAACAACCACCACGACTCAGGCAACGACCACCACGACCACCGCTGCTTGCACCAAGGACATTGTTCCTTTCGCAAACACAACGGCACTTATCAATACCCAGTTCCAGG
>JAGQSI010000272.1 GCA_020439605.1 Acidimicrobiales bacterium
GCTGATCATCCTTACCCGTTCTGGCTGGGTGCTCCTATTCGGAGCAGGGGCAGCGCTGGTTGCGGCGCGAGTGCTCGACATCGATGAGCTGTTCATTCTCGGATCAATCGCTTGGGTGCTGATTGCTCTGACACTTCTTTGGGTCTGTCGCCCACAGCCGGTGCTCACCTTCACGCGAACCATTCATCCGCCACGACCCATTGCAGGAACCACTGTTCAGGTTGATCTAACGGTGAGCTCACAAGGCACCAAGACAAGCTCTCCCCTCTACCTGATCGATCAGATAGCCGGACGTTCACAGGTTCGTCTGCTCGCAGGGCAGCTAGCACCAGGAGCTCATGCAACGGTTAGCTACCTGCTCCCCACTGCTCGCCGGGGCACACTTCTGGTTGGACCACTCACGGCACAAATAACAGATCCTTTCGGGATCGCAGCGAGAAGCTTTCGCCAAGATCTTTCAACCAACATCACAGTGGTCCCTCACTTTGATCTCATGGAATCAAACTGGAGTCAACGCTTCGGCGATTCCTTGGTGGAGCAGGTCACACGCGGGTACGCCGCGAGATCACACCCGGCAGACCTAGCAACGCTTCGCCCTTACGTGGTGGGCGATGACATGAGAAGAGTGCATTGGCCATCGAGCGCCCATTCCGGCGAACTAGTGGTCAGAAGCGACGAGCCCAGAACTGATCAACGGCTCGCTCTGGTATTGGATCTGCAGGACTGGCGATACAGCGAGAACCAAGTGCCGTTTGAGAAAGCGGTATCTGCAGCCGCCACCTTGGTTCACAGCGCGTGTATTGCAGGGATTTCGTTGAGATTGGTAGCTGGCGATTTCGACAGTGGGCTCAAAGCAACACTGGCAAACGAGACAGTTCTCATGGACGTCCTTGCGCAGCTCTGCCCAGAAGCCCAAAGGCAAGTGAGGGTGAACCTGGCAGATCAAATGGCCAGCGAAACCGCCAGAATCATCATGCTGCGAAGCGCCCTATCCCTTGAACACGGAGATGAGGGAGCATTCCCCAATGCTGTTTGCATCTACTTCGGTTCACGTCCACCCTCAGCTTCGGGTTCAGAGTTGGTGATCGCCGATGACGAGGACTTCCTAGGCTCGTGGCAGCGCCACTTGAACAGATCAACGCCACTTGATCGTGCATTTGCAGAGAGCGAGCCGGTGACATGACCGCCGAGGGTTCAAGGGCTGCCCGGGATTCAGGCATGTCGGGGGTTGCTATCGGAGCCGAGTTGGCCCTGGTGTGCGTGCATCTGGTGGTGGCGGCAGGTTTCGCACGGCTCTTCAACGACTCCTCATTCCTGGTTCCAATTGTTGGTTTGGTACTGGTTGCCCATGGGACCGCCGTTGTTGCTCGCGCTAGCGGGGCATCAGTTTTCGTCACGGTTGTCGGCGCCTTCACCACGTTGGCCATCGCTGTCACCAACCTGTTGTTTGTCGAGACCAGTTGGTTGGGACTTCCGAGCACAGCCACACTCGAGGCCGCCAGCGCTGCAATCACAGAAGCCCGCACGGCATTCCCTGTGGTCGTGGCACCTACCGACCCCCTAGATGGCTTTGTCCTTACCGGCGCTCTGACCCTTTGGGTCGCATGTTGGTTTGCGGACTGGAGTGTCCATCACCTCGACGCCACCGGCGAAGCAATCACTCCAGCGGGCGCGGTGTTCGTGTTTTGTGCTGTTCTTGGCTCAGGTGAGCACCAAGGCGTGAGCGCCATTGCGTTTGCCGCAAGTGCCCTCGCGTTTGTGGGACTCCAACGGAACCTCAACGAACGCCGGTCGCACTCCCTCAGCGCCAACGCCCGTAGAGCCAGTGCCGCCACGCTGCGCTACGGAGCCATTCTCGGGCTAGTTGCCATACTTCTCGGCGCCGTTGTTGCACCCCGTCTTCCGGGCTCGTCGAGCGAAGCCACGTTGGACTGGCGAGGCACTCGCAGCGCACCAGCTTCACGGGTGACCGTTAGCCCGATGGTTGAGTTGCGCAGGCGACTGGTGGAACAAAGTGACCTCGAAGTATTTCGGGTCAGATCCAACACGGCTGCCTACTGGCGTCTCACTTCGTTGGACAATTTCGATGGTGAGGTATGGACCAGCAACGGACGCTTTCGAGGTACTGGATCCGAGCTGAGCAGTTCCGCACCACCTGACCAAAGCGTAGAGGTGAGCCAGTCGTTTCGGATCAGTGGTCTTTCAACGTTGTGGGTGCCAGCTGCGTTCGAGGCTTCCTCGGTCGAGTCCTCCTCTGGCGAATTGCGCTGGGACGATGAATCCTCAACGTTGATTGTCAGCGGAGACCAGACAGATTCGAACGGGCTGAGCTACACGGTGCTTTCGCGTGTTGGCTCTCACAGTCCACAAACCCTTCGAGGTGCCGAGGACACGGACCCATCGAACATCGCCGAACGCTACGAGGCCCTACCCACCAGCTTCCCCGCCGAGGTAACCGCTCTCACTGAGCAAATCACCTCTAGCGCCTCAACCAGATACGACAAGGCAATGGCGCTACAGAACTACTTCCGGGAGAACTTCGACTATTCGACTCAGGTGAGTTCCGGCCACGGCGAGGATGCTCTCTTGGAGTTCCTCTCAGATCGCGTTGGATACTGCGAACAGTTTGCTGGGGCGTTCGCCGTAATGGCACGAGCTATAGGCATACCGGCAAGAGTGGCGGTCGGGTTCACGCCTGGAGACCAAGATCCACAAGACCCAACCTTGTTCGTGGTCAACGGCAAACACGCCCATGCCTGGCCGGAGATCTATTTCCCTGAACAGGGATGGGTCAGCTTTGAGCCCACACCAGGGCGAGGAATTCCAGGTGCGGAGCAATACACGGGAGTAGAGCCGACCCAAGATCTACTTCGCTCCAACGGCGAGAACTCCACCGAGTCCCCAAC
>JAGQSI010000273.1 GCA_020439605.1 Acidimicrobiales bacterium
CCAATACCCGTAAGTGCCGTCAAAGACCTGATCCTTCACGACGACCCATTCATAGCCGCCATCACCACCAACGGAACCGACATCCAAAAAGTTGTTCACCTAGGACGCGGACTCAACACCCACCAACGAACAGCCATCGAAGCAATGGGACTTCGATGCTCCAACATCGCCTGCAACCAAACCATCGCACTACAAATAGACCACCGCGACCCATGGACCACAAACAACCAAACCGTCCTAGACAACCAAGACCCCCTCTGCCCCAAATGCCACAACCACAAAACCCACCACGGATGGAACCTCGAACCCGGCAAAGGACCTAGAAAGTTCCTCCCACCCGAAACGGCTAACCAGACCTCGGGCAATGATCCTGTGCCGACCTCCAACGAAGTGCCAGTCGGGACCACTACCGACGATCAACTCCAATTCTGCTGATTTAGGAGACGGGACCCGGACTGCAGTTCATTCGCCGCTGGCCATAAGCCTTTACCGGTCTTCTTCTCTTGGCCGCAGAGGTCGCTATGGCAAGTCAGATGGAACGGTTATGGGCCCGTTTGACGAGTTCGATGCGGCCGTTGGCGTGGTCGATCCTGGCCTCATCCACCACTCCTTCGAGAATCGCCACACTTATTGGCGCAATGACATCAAGTGGTCGTGATGGCTTTCGCTCGGCGTGAATCTCGATCTGGTCGTCTTGCAGTCGACAAAGGAAGCGGATCCGTGTCGCAGTGGTGGGCGGGTGCGCAAGAACTGCGAAGGTTTCCCCAACTGCGATGCGAAGATCCTCGACGTCGCTATCGGATAGTCCGTTTCGAGTGGCCACCCCCGACATGGCTTGGCGAGCCACTCTGGCGTTCTCCACCAAACCAGGCAATGTGAGACATATCTGTAGCGGTTCATCGGTGGAAGAAGCCGCGGTAGTCACTGGGCTGATGCTACGTGCTAAGAGCGCTATTCGCTGAGAGGCTTTGCCCGTGTGGTTGTCCTTGAATCCTGAACCACGCGGCGTCCATCGATCTCATAGGTCAAAGAAGACATCGTGTTGGATTCCAACTGATAACTCGGGCTCGAAAGGTCGAACCACCCAGTGACCGACCCAGTGGTTTCACCGGACTCGACTCTCATCTCGCTGCTGGTGCCACCAGAGCTGGAAGTGGCCTTCAGCTCAAGGTCCATCTCGTAGGAGATCTTGGTGCCCTCAATCGCTGTGATGGTAGTGGTCCGAGTCCCGGATACTTCGACACCAGTAGATGAATCCACAGACGAGACGGGGTGTTCCCATCTGGCCCCGACTCCCACAGGTTCGGCAGGAAGCGAGGGTGCGATCATTTCCATTTGGGCACGCATGCCACCAATCAGGCTTTTGGCGTTCTCGGACATTGCAGGTGGGGACTTGAAGTCAAACTTTGTGGGTCTCCCCAACTCGTCGAAATCGGTAGTCGTCGTGAGGCCTTTGAGGGCACCGATTTCTTTGGTGATCGTCGAAAGTTGGTCCTCGGTAAGGTCTGTCTCGTCGCCATTGACCTCCACGTTTTCGATCTTGGCCTGCAGCTGGTATCCGCTTTGGCTCGCCGAGGTGACCGTGAGCCTTATGTACTGCACCACGAGCGGACTGTCGAGACGCTGTAACTGTGAATCTGAATCCTGGTTCACTTCCAGGTCCGTCACTATCTGGATGAGCGCCGTATCGCCCTTGGTCATGGCTGGGCTCAGCCGTTGAAGTGGAGCCTCACCGGCACTAATCAGGCTGGGCGGGTCGGCCTGCGGCAATGTCGTGGTGGTAGTGCCTTGAGTTTGAGGCGTTGGCGTTGACGAGCCCTTCGAACAAGCGTTGAGCGCCAGCAGGCCACAGAGAGCACAGCCAACAAGGACGACACGAACGGCGCAATTGTCACGGGTTCTGGAGAGGCGCCTCACTTGGTGGCTCGAGAGCGGTACACCAACAACACGAGTACGGCGCCAAAGACAGATCCGAAGAAGCCCGAAAGCTGCAGCTTGCCATCATCGAGGTCCTTGCCGAAAAGCAGGTAGCCGAGGAATCCACCAACAAGGGAACCAGCAACGCCAAGAAACGCCGTGGGTAGGCAACCTTCAGGCGCGGGGCCGCTGACGAGGGCCTTTGCGACAGCCCCGGTGATCAATCCTGAGAACAAAACGGTGATGATGAACCACATGGCGGTCTCCTTCGTCGGTCTCACCATGGTGGCCGATGGGGCGCCCCGAGGCGAGCACCGCTAGCGTTGTACGTCGTTCGTATCTGCGGGCCGGGTGCCCGCGCGCAACTGGAAGGACCCCAATGGGCCAAGAGCTTGACTTCGAGACGCAGATCTTTGAGAAAGAGATCATCGAGGTAGCGGGTACAACTGAAGCAATCGTGCGTGGTGGCCGCCACTTGTTGCCGCTATTGCCGAAGGCACTTGAAGGTATCTCTCAGATCGGTGTGATCGGCTGGGGTTCACAAGGCCCCGCCCAGGCACAGAACCTTCGTGACTCTCTCGCCGGCACCGATATCAAGGTGGTTGTGGGACTTCGCGAAGGATCGAGTTCCTTCGCCGGAGCCCGCGAGGCCGGCTTCAGCGAGCAGGACGGCACCCTCGGCGAAATGTTCGAGGTCATCCGGAATTCCGATTTCGCAATCGTGCTGATATCAGATGCCGCCATGGCTCAGCAGTACCGAGCAATCTTCGACGCCCTCAAGGATGGCGCGACGCTTGGTCTCTCACACGGCTTCCTGCTTGGACACCTGAACAACGTCGGCGACGCCTTCCCCGCCAACGTGAACGTCGTGGCCGTATGCCCCAAGGGCATGGGTCCTTCGGTTCGGGCCCTCTACGTTCAAGGCGCCGAAGTCAACGGTGCGGGCATCAATGCAAGCTTCGCCATCCAACAAGACGTGGATGG
>JAGQSI010000274.1 GCA_020439605.1 Acidimicrobiales bacterium
GGTTGCAACGGTCGATGGCGAACAGATCGGGGCAGGGCAACTCGTAGATGGGTTTGCCAACGGTTGGCAGATCAACTCCGAGAACTCAAGCGTGGTTGTTGAGCTGAACTTCGTGCCGCAACGACGGGTGAACCTTGCACTTGTGCTCTCAGCGATCAGCATTCTTGGATGTGCGATTGTTGCGATGGTTGGGTCACGAAGCAGACAAGAAGAACTAGATGACCTAGCAACATCTCCGCTGTACTCCACAACTAGAGCTCCTCTGTCGGTGGCTTTGGCCACAGCGCTGGCGATTGGGCTGCTGGCTACCCTGGTCCTCGGGTTGATCCCCGGGGCACTGGTTGGACTGCTCGGGTTCTTTGCCACCTGGCACCGATGGGCCCGAGCCGCAATGGGCTGGCTGCCACTCTTGCTGGTGTCTTCTGGGGTTCTATGGGTGGGTGGTTTGATCTCCAGATACACCATTGCTCCGGGTATGGAGTGGGTTGTAGAACTCAACCGCGCCCATCAGATCGTTCTCGTAGGAATCGTGTCGGTGGCGATGGTGGTCTTAGTTGAGGGTGTGTGCACCCGCTTTGTGCCCAGCAGTCCTCAAATCTCGCCTGAATCAAGCGAAGTGGCGCAGGATCTGCCCTAGTCCTTCGTTGCCACAGCGTTCGGGGTGACATTCATCTTGGGCTCATATTCCGCTGCTGTTACCTCTCTGCTTTGTCCAGCAAAGTCCGAGCGGAGCTGCTGTCTGCACGAGTTACACGGTCCATACCAAGATTCCACGACGTCGCTTCGACACCGTGGACATTCAAACTGTGAGTTGCCGGGAGCAGCGTCGGTCATGGACATGGCTCAAGAATCCCACACTCGAGTGCAGGGGTGGGGACACGGGCTATCTCGACTCGTCGAATGGCGAGAATCTCCGAGGTCCTAAAGCTTGCAACCCTGGTACTCCAGGTGTCGACGATGTGGCGTCGTTCTCCCAGCTTGAAGAAGGTCGTCATCTGACCTTCTTGTTGGTAGGCATCGGCGCCGTCGATCAGTTCTGTGGTTCGGTCTTTAAGGGTGATTTGAAAGCTGGCCATCGGGGTGTCCTCCTATGAACTCAACATACGACGGGTGCCATGTGAGCAGGAAGAGGTGCAACCCTGTGAATCTAGAAAGTTATCCACAGATTTGGGCAGATTTCTACTGATTCGATATGTCACGGGGTGCATAACGAGGTGCACGCCGTGGGGCATGGAGGCCTGCCGCTTGGATCAGACGGATAACACGACCTCTGTGGCCAGCGAACTGCTGGAGCGCCTCGAGCATCGCGTCATCGTCATCAACCGCTGTTCCGGTGAGCACATAGGTGATATCGCTGGGGAGATGAACATCTCCAATTGGAACTGCATCACTGTCACCAAAGGCCACAAGCCCGACTTCGGCTGCGCTCCACGCTCCAACTCCAGGAATTGATGTGAGTCGGCGGTAGGCGTCTGCGGGTTCTGCGCTCGCAAGGGCGTCAAGAGTTCTGGCATTTGCGCCGATCCTGCGCAAGGTATCGGCGCGTGAACGTTCCACCCCAATTATATGGAGGTCGTAATAGGCAATGTTTGCCAGAACGTCTGGTTCTGGGGGCAGTTGCAATCCGCCGGGGCCAGGTGCAGGTTCGCCCCATTTTGAGACCAGTTGGTGAAAGGCCCGGCGAGCCTCAAAGGTCGTGACTCTTTGCTCCAGTACAACATCTATCAGAGCCTCGTAGACGCCTCGGGTCCGAGGCATTCTCACGGAACCATGATCTCGCCATATCCGCTCGATGGTCGGATGCTGCGGTTGAAACGTAGACACATCGTCGTTGAGACCAACTAGGTCCTCAATGGCGTCTAGGCAATCCTGGGCACCATCTCCCCATGCAGTGGCCTCGATCTGTTGGTCCCTGATTTCGAGTCGAAGCGTGGAAGGGCCCGACGAGAAGCGACTGGCACGAACAATGGTGTTGCCGTCGAAATGACAGGTTGGATCGTGTGCTCCACGCCGTACCCCGACAAGAGTGCGGTGCAGGTCTAGTTGGAAGGGGAGAGGTATGGAACGTTCGAGCATTGGAAGGGTGGGCGAACGCTTGTTCTGCCGGAGTGGTAACGCTAGCGCTCAGAAGCGGTTGATTCCAACGCTGCGACGGCCATATCTCTTGCCCACTGGTAATCAGGTTTGCCGGAGGGCGAGCGGGAAATCGCTGGCGTCAGTATCAGCGCCTTGGGCAGCTTGTATCTCGCGAGATGTGGTGACGCTATATCTCGAAGGTCTTCCAAACTCAGTGTGGATCCTTCTACTGCGCACACAACTGCGACAACCTCCTGGCCCCACTTCGACGAAGGTCGCCCAACCACCAGTGCGTCATACACCAGAGGGTGATGCTTTATGGCCTGTTCGACCTCTTCGGCGAACACTTTTTCACCACCTGTGTTGATGGTCACCGATTCTCGTCCGTGGAGTTCTATTGTCTCGTCGCTTCGCCATGCGGCACGGTCCCCCGGCACGGACCAGCGGACACCATCAATTGTTGGAAAGGTCTTTGCTGACTTGGCTGGATCATTCAGGTAGCCCCGCGGGATTCTCCCGGACTGCGCTAGCCAGCCAATCTCGCGGTCTCCCGGTGCAAGCTTTCGGGTGAGATCTTCGCTGAGTACCCCAGCAGTTTTGGATGGCAGGAAGCGGGTTGGCCCACCATCGTCGCCTGCCGATTGTTGAGCTACTGCTTGGCGGCCCGATTCAGAGGACCCAAGAACATCGACGATACGAACCTGTGGCAGTTCGTCGAGCAACTCAGAGCGAAGGCGCGGAGACAAGATCGCCCCACCGGTTAGAAGAAATCTGAGACTGGAAAGATCTCGTGGCCTGCGTCTCTGCTCATCTAGCAACGGCC
>JAGQSI010000275.1 GCA_020439605.1 Acidimicrobiales bacterium
GGACAGTGAACGCCCATTTGTCGATGTGGTGGGCCTCATCTGCTGGGGTGAGCACCTCGGACTCGTCGACGTAATCCACGCCAAGCGATTCGAGGATCTGGGCCTCCACGAAATGGCCGATACGGGCCTTGGCCATGACCGGAATCGTGCAGACCGCTTGGATGCCCTCAATCATTTCAGGGTCACTCATTCGAGCGACGCCGCCATCTCTGCGGATATCGGATGGGACACGCTCAAGTGCCATTACCGCCACCGCACCAGCATCTTCGGCGATCTTGGCCTGCTCGGGATCTACGACGTCCATGATGACGCCACCCTTGAGCATCTCGGCTAGTCCCCGCTTCACGAGTTGGGTGCCGGTAGCTGGGATAGGACTAGATGAGGCGACGGAGTCGGACATGTCTCCAGTGTAGAAGCGCGCCTGCTCGTTCCCTAAGCCCGATTGGTGAATTGACCCAACGGTGGCATCAAGGGACGTTCGTGGCGTTGCCCGGTCTTGGAAGTTCAATCCAGGTCTGTCCGGGGCTGAGGCGGATGATCTGCTTGTCGTCGTCCACGAGAAGCGCAGGCTTGTTCACGTCCGGACGAACCCACGAGCCATGGATCACCCGACCATTGGTATAGACGTACAGCTCACCAGAGCCAATGGGGTGGGCTTCAGGAGAGCGGGCGTCGGCTGGACTTTGGCCGTACTCGGTCACCATGACGACCACATTCTTTGCCGCGATCTGGGTTTGTGTGGCGGCATCGATGTGAGCTCGGCCGCGCTGGTTGCGCAGATACATACGCACCTTGGTGTCCCAGCGCCAACTCACCGGAGCCGAGACCCCTCCACCCCAGACGATGTCAACTCCTTGGGCAGCAACAGCATTCGGTGGACTTGGCTCCCCTGTACGGCGGTAACCAAAGATCGGCGTTGGAGGGGTAAGACCTTCGGGAGCCTTGGTCCACAGGGAATCAGCATCCACATACAGGTTGTGTGGAGCTCGACGAGAGCTATCGCGGTGATAGGCCGCTGTTGCACGGTCGTGGCCTAGATCCACGATTGCTTCATGCCCCCGTACTGCAGCGGTAACCCCTTCGTTACCCCCCGACCAGCCCAGGAGGGTCTTGCCGAACTGCGGGAGGATCATGAGATCGGTTGTCCTCGCAGATCGCACCGGCCCCACGGTCCCAGCGGGATGGGAATGGAAGATCGCCAAGAAGCGAGTGATGTTGCCTTCCACGATCTCTTCGAAGACCACGTCTGCGTTGGACAAACCGGACTGAGGCACCGCCGACTCGCGAGGTGCGTCAAGGTTGTCCACCTTGATGGCGAGCGCTGGTCTCTGAACCAGTGCTTCATCCTCGACCCGCAAGCCCGTCAGCGGAGCAATTGTCCCTGTCTCTGGTTCTGTTGTTGTGGTAACAGCGGCCGTGGTGGTGGTCTTTGGAACCGTGGTCGGAACTGGCTTCTTGGAATCGCCGCCACCGGCAATGACTACCGCACCTACCAAGGCAATTGCCAACGTAGCGATTCCACCACCAATCACTCCACGACGCCCGTTGGATGAGAGATTCCGCCAGGCTTCAAGGATTTTGGTCATGGTCTAGAGCTCCTGAAGTGCGGCGATTCGCTCTTCGATCGGGGGATGGGTGTCGAACATACGATTCCACTTGGAGAGGCGGCCTTCGCTTTCGTTCTGCGCCGTTGGTTGTTCAATCCAAAGATGAGCAGTTGCCCTTGAACTGGCATGGACCACAGTGGTGTCGTCACGGAGCTTCTCGAGCGCCGATATGAGCCCCGGCGGATATCTAGTCAGCTCGATTGCAGAAACATCAGCCAACGACTCACGGCGACGGCTGACCGCAAACTGCATCATCCGAGACAGCAGCGGAGAAAGCAACAAGATTGCCAAGCCGAAGATCGCTAGGAATGGGGCGGCGCCGCCATCCTGGTCATCTCGACCGCGCCTCCCGCCGTTCCACCACATCATCCGGATACTCATGTCCGCCACGAGGGTGATGATCCCGACCATGGTCACCGCCAACGTCGAAACCAAAATGTCGTTGTTCTTGATGTGACTGAGTTCGTGGGCCAAGACCCCTTCGAGCTCAACCCTGTTCATCTTCTCCAACAACCCGGTGGTGACCGCTATGGCCGCGTGTTTTGGATTCCTACCAGTGGCAAAAGCGTTGGGAGCGGCATCTTCAATTACGTAGATCCGCGGCTTGGGCAGTCCGCTTGCGATGCACAGACCCTCCACGAGATTGTGGAGCCGGGCATAGGTATCACGATCGGCCTCAACCGCCCGCGACATCTTCAACGCAATTACATCTGACTTCCAGTAGGACCCCCATGCAGAACCAACTGCGACGATGACCGCTATCAGCACACCTATAGCGCCGAAGTCGAAGAGGTAAAGGATGGTTGCCACCACCAGCGTGGTGAACAAGACGAAAGCTGCCGTCAGGGCTAATGACCTGCGTTTGTTGCTAGCTACTTGGTCGTACACGACGAGCTAGAAGGAAACCGAGACGGGGCCACGAGCCGAACCGCCGGCCTCGAAGTACTCGCGCTCAGTGAACTTGAACATTCCAGCGATGATGTTGGAAGGCATGGACTGAATCTTGGTGTTATAGCGATTCACGGTGTCGTTGTAGAACTG
Organism: Acidimicrobiales bacterium; assembly: GCA_020439605.1. Classification (GTDB taxonomy): domain Bacteria; phylum Actinomycetota; class Acidimicrobiia; order Acidimicrobiales; family Iamiaceae; genus Aquihabitans. Next base: position 2,649 of record JAGQSI010000275.1, read on the forward strand.
ACGGGCGTAGGCGATCTTGTCCTCTGTACCGGTTAGTTCTTCTTGGAGAGCCAAGAAGTTCTGGTTGGCCTTGAGGTCTGGGTATGCCTCCGAAAGCGCAAAGATGGACTTGAGCGCACCGGTAAGCATGTTGTCGGCTGCTGCCGCCTCTGCGGGACCCGATGCGCTTTGCACCGCGTTGCGAGCTGTGATCACAGCGTTGAGAGTTTCCTTCTCATGAGCGGCGTAGCCCTTCACCGTCTCG
>JAGQSI010000276.1 GCA_020439605.1 Acidimicrobiales bacterium
CGAGAGCCAGGGTCGGATCCATACGTCGTCCGCAACTGTGATGGTTCTGCCCGAAGCGGATGAGGTTGAGGTCGATATTGACCCGAATGACCTCCAGATAGACGTGTACCGATCATCTGGTCCCGGCGGTCAGTCCGTCAACACGACAGACTCGGCGGTGAGGATCACGCACAAACCCACCGGCATCGTTGTGTCCATGCAGGATCAAAAGAGCCAGCTCCAGAACAAGGCCAAGGCGTTGGTCGTGTTGAAGTCTCGATTGCTCAAAGCGGAGCAGGATCGCCAGAGCGCCGAAATGTCTGAGTCCCGTAAGGACCAGGTGGGTTCAGGTGGACGTTCTGAAAAGATTCGCACCTACAACTTCAAGGAGAATCGAGTCTCGGACCATCGCATTGGTCTGACCATCTACAAGCTCGACAAGGTGCTTGCTGGAGAGCTCGATGAGGTAAGCGATGCTCTGGTGCAAGATGAGCAGGCCCGCCGGTTGACGGAAGAGTCGTGACTTCGAGCAAAGATCGCCCTGAGGGGACAATCTCTTGGCGTGAGTTGCTAGCTGAGACAATCCTGGCTCTGGGCGAGGCGGAGGCTATTGAGGCGCCCGAGCTCGAAGCGCGCTGGATGGTCGAGGAGGCATCAGGGCTCAGCGGGCCAGAGTGGGTCCTCGGCCTCGACGAGTTGGCCACCGTTCGTGGCGTGGCCCACCTCGACTCGATGATTAAACGTCGGGTCAACTCAGAACCGATCCAGTATGTACTTGGCCACTGGTCCTTTCGGGAGTTGGATCTGCTGGTGGACGAAAGAGTCCTGATTCCACGGCCCGAAACAGAGCAGGTGGTTGAGGTGGCGTTCAGGGAACTCGATCGGCTTGTTGAGTTGGGTCCACATCGTCAGGTTCCAACGGTTGTGGATCTTGGTACCGGCTCGGGCGCTATTGGTTTGTCGTTCGTGGTGGAACGCCCTAGATCTCGGGTTTGGATCACCGATGCTTCCCAAAGTGCTCTGAGCGTGGCTAGGGCCAACCTGTCGGCTCTTGGCATGGCCGCTGGTGGGGTTCGAGTCGGTGCTGGTAGCTGGTTCGAGGCCCTTCCCTCCGACTTGCAGGGAGAGATCGATTTGCTCATCTCCAACCCTCCTTACATAGGAGAGGATGAACAGTTGGCCGCCAGCGTGCGGGAGTGGGAACCAACCGAGGCCTTGATATCGGGGCCAACTGGTCTCGAGTGTTACGAGGTGATCCTCGCGCAGGCCCCGCAATGGCTCAGCGAAGGTGGCTCAATCGTTCTGGAGATTGGTGCATCTCAGGGGTGCGCGCTTGTCGAGATGGCACAGGGCGCTGGTTTTGGAGACGTTCGGCTGGAACAAGACCTTGCCGGGCTGGATCGGGTACTGGTAGCAAATCTTTCCCCGCTATCTCCCGAGAGGCGAGACTGAAACAATGATGACTCGCATCGGCTACGCCATAATCGTCTCGGGCGTTGTTCTGATTGTGCTGAGAGCAATCGGTTGGGTTGATATTGAAATCGCAGACATCGCATCGGTGTTACTGATCGTGGTTGGAGCGTTGGCGGTTGCGGTAGATGGCGAGGAGGCCGATGCCTCCACCAAACCAAAGAAAAGCGCCACCAAATAGGGTCCAGTCGCTGCTGATGGCCACTGGCTTAATGTCTCCAGTTTCGTCGAAGTATCTCAAGATCGGGCCTGTTAGGGGCTGCCAACTACGATCTAGAAATCGACGTTCTTTTCGTATGCACGGGAAATATCTGCCGCTCACCTATGGCGGAGGTGCTGCTGCGCGCCCGGTTGAGTGATCTCGGCGAAGGTGTTGGGGTCAAATCAGCTGGATTGTTGTTCGATGGCGCCCCTGCGGAACCAAACGCCATTGCGGCCATGGCCGAGCAGGGACTCGACCTCAATTCTCATAGTTCCCAAAAGATCAGCGCCGAGTTGGTTGGCCCGACATCTCTCGTGCTCGGAATGGAGCGACGCCACGTGCGCTCTTGTGCAGAACTGGTCCCGGAGTCCTTCTCCTGGGGGTTCACCCTCCCAGAATTCGTCAATCTGGCTAGCTCCCATGGCCCGAGACCTCACGGCGAATCATTGCGGGATTGGGCTCGCCAGCTTGGCTCGGCAAGGAAGCCAACCAGCTATCTGTTCGATGATCCAGCCACAACAGTTGCAGACCCAATGGGTCACAACCTGCGCAGATTCCGTGCCTGCGCCAAAGAAATTTCAGACCTGATGGACCAACTCATCGAGTTGGCCTGGCCCAACATCAGCAGTTCCAACGCTGCTACAACCATGGAGAAATAATGCGGATAGCAATCGGCGCTGACCACGCTGGCTATGACCTGAAACAACACCTCGTCGGTGTGTTGAGAGCCCTGGACCACACCGTTGTGGACCTCGGAACCGACGGTACAGACAGCGTGGACTATCCGGCGTTTTGTGCCGCGGTAGGCAGGGCTGTGGCCAGAGGTGATGTTGAAAGAGGCATTGTCCTGGGCGGATCGGGACAGGGCGAACAAATTGCGGCCAACAAGGTTGAGGGCGTGAGAGCTGCGCTTTGCAACGATCTCTATACGGCCAGAATGGCAAGAGAGCACAACGACGCCAACGTCTTGTCGATGGGTGGCAGAATTGTTGCTCCCGGACTTGCCGACGAAATAGTGGTTGCGTTCTTGCAGACGCCATATCAGGGTGGACGACATAACCGTCGGGTGGAGCAACTCGGAGAGATCGGGCGTCGCTCACACAACGGTCAAGAACTCGACATGTATCTCGATTCCCTGGTGCCCGGTATTAGCGAAAGGGCATCAAACAACTCTCAAGGAGCATCATCATGAGCTGGCCTTCAGGGCGAGACACGGAACTATTTTCCATCATCGACGCAG
>JAGQSI010000277.1 GCA_020439605.1 Acidimicrobiales bacterium
CATCACATCAGCCTTCGTCCTGAGGCCGGCTCGATACACGGCGGCATTTGGCGGTAACGGGCGGATCGATGCCCAGCGCATCCGAAAGCTAAACGGTGGAAGGAAGCCACATTGAAACATATATGCGTTGTGTTCTTCGCAGCTTTGCTCCTATTGAGTGCATGTCGCCCACAGACGATTGGGCCAACACATCATTCTGGAACCCTGCAAGGAGGACTTCTTGTCGGAGCGCTTACCTATGACGGTCCAACCGATCGATATCTGGCGAACCTTGAAGACGACGACGTTGAAGTTCGTGCCCCACGATCCAACCGCAACGGCAATCTCCGGTTGGCGTTGACCCCAATAGAAACTCCGGCTTCGGCAGACCACGGTTCCTGCATTACATGGAACGGGCCAACCACATCGCTCAACCAGCCAGGAGTCGTGCTGCGAGCCAGGATCACACCCAACGCAACCAAAGCGATCCTCATTTCCCAGAACGTATGGATGCACGCTCGCAACATTCTCAACGTTCACCTAGTCGACTCGACCCTCAAGCAACCCCTGGAGCAGATAGGGGGCTTCAACATGACCTCGGCACTAGGTGCATTGTTTACGCCAGAGCCGTTGCCATGGAGGATCTGTGCTCAGGTGAAAGGTCGAGAATTGGCAATCAAGGCTTGGTCCACAGCGAGCACTTTTGATGCCCCGGACTGGCAAGACACACGCTATGTCCGGAGGTTGGAGTTGCCGCCAGATGCCCCAACATCGGGTCTGCCCGGAATCTACGTTGGTCATCTCAGCCCAGGAGAAGAGGCCCAACTCAGCGATTTAGAGACTGAGCATCTTGCTCACACCGACGGAAATCTCCGCTGGGAACAATCTCGGCAATGGGCAGCGAGCCTTCTAGATCTGACCATGGCCTCAGCACCGACCTCAGCGCCGACCGCAGCTCAGATCGATCAGTTCTCACACGTTGTCATGGATGGCGGTGCTAAAGGTGCTGCGCAATGGGCATCGCTGATCAGCAGCAGCCGGCAGCGAGCGGCCCAAGATGTCTACCGTCAGTTCCTTGACGCCGAACCCCCTCAACGTGAGGCCATTAGCGTCGGGCAAAGCGAGTCAGTGGCAGCGAGTGTGTTTGCACCACTCAGGCTGCCCCATGAGCAATGGGTGGCTCTGCTCTATCAAAGGGCGCTGCATCGAGAGCCTGCACCTACAGAATTGGCGTGGTGGACAGGCCAACTACGCCGCGGCTACCCCCGAGAACTCGCTGTGAGACATGTGTTCAGATCGTCAGAGAGCCAGAGGGTTCAGGTCCACCAAGCCATGCAGGAGGTAGCTGCTAGGAGTCCCACTAGCCAGGAAACGGACTACTTCAGCGCCCTGTTCGTCCAACTGGGATACGACCCGCCAAGGCTGCGGGCCCGCATGCATGTCGAAATCAATGCCGTCTAGCTGTTGAGAATCTGAGCCTTCTTGACCTCAAATTCGGCCTCGCTCAGGATCCCAGCATCACGAAGCTCCCCAAGAGACTTGAGTTGCTCGATCTTCTCGTTCATGTCCGTCCCGGTTGGCGCTGGAGCCGGTGGTGGCGGGGGAGGAGCCTGGTGTTGCACAGGCGGTGCATGGAACCCAGCATTGTGGGCAGCTCGCTGATCCTCTGCAGCCCAACGCTGTTGTTGGCGGCGCTGTACCCGCCCATGGACGGAGCTAGCTACGCCGACTCTTGCAGCTGTTTTCAATATTCCCATGACGTGTCTCCCTACTCTGACTCGGTTGCATCAAGGGCTTCCTCGAGCTCGAACGGCGTGAGGTGACCGTCGCTAACGAGCTCAGCACCCTCGGCTTCCCAGGCTTTGATGACGCTCAAGATCGATAGCTCCTCAAACACGACAACTGCGGCGAGCGCACCGTCATCGAGATCCTCAGCGAGCAAATCAAGATCTTCGTCGTCTAGGAGTGATGCAGAAGCACCAGCAAACGCGCTCACTGCTTCGTCGTTGAACGAGCCAGCCTCCAACCGCTCCACTGAATCACCAGACTTGCGGACAAGTTCAAGATCGAGGAGGCGAATATGGCCCGAGTCCACCAATGCCAGTAGCTGTTGGAAGCCACCGGGGCTGGGTTCCCCATTGGGGAACTCAATTACAAAAAAGTCGATTGGGCCGAAATGGTCTTCGGTCTCAACTGTCATAGCGATACTCCGTCCGCTGAGAACTTGTGGAACACGAGACTCTACAGGTGTCTGAGCACCTTTCGAGTGCAGCTTGATGCGAGCGCACTCTGCTGAGCAGCCCGGCCAAAGATGGCGTGGGCGGTGAGATCCGAGGGACACATCACCCATACTGTCCTCGGTAGGAAATACTTCTAGTATCTGCTAGAAATATTGCTTATGTGTGATCACTGTGGTTGTCGTGAATTTGCACCCATCGCCGAGCTTACGGCCGAGCATGTCGAGATCTTGGAGATGGCATGGGCAATGGTTGAGGCAACGCGTGCACACAGAGTTATCACTCAGAGCGAAATTGACGCCCTTCTGAAGATTCTGGACTGTCACGTGGTCAAGGAGGAGAGCGGCCTCTACCCGAAGCTCATGTCGGTCGATGGTTTGTCAGATGCGGAGAACGCTGCGCTAGAGAAGGAACACGTCGAAATTCGTGAGGCCATAGTTACCGGGGGTTTCGACCATCACGACTACTACGCACTTGCAGCACACATCGAAGTTGAAGAACTCGAGCTCTTCTCGGGCGCAATGTGGCGTTTCGATGATGGCGAATGGGATGAGATGGGCCAAGCCCACGAGATCGCCAACGCTGCAATATCTAGCTAGGCGATTGCCTAGGTCACGCCGAGAAGCAAAGAGCTGGCCATACGTTTCAACGATGTCGAATCGCA
>JAGQSI010000278.1 GCA_020439605.1 Acidimicrobiales bacterium
CAGCTGTTCCAGTCGATGTTGTTCACCAAGATTGTTCCGAATTGCAAGAAACTCGGATTGTTGGACCGTAACGACAAATGGCTGCGCCGCAGGTTTGAAGAACTAGGAGTCATCCAGTTCGAGGATCTAACCGACACCAGCGATGAGTACCAGGCGTTTGCGCTCGGCGAAAATGAGTTGACCTCAACCAAGATTGCCTAGGGGCAAATACTGGCATTGGCACAGATTGTGCGCTATCACTCACAGTTGTGGAGGAGATGGAGCAGCAGCGCTTGGAGCCGTCGAAAGGCGTAAGAGCGCTCATCTATCTCAATGTCGTCCTAGTGGCGCTATATCTGGCATCGCTAGCGGTAGTGCCACGATCCAACGAGCACACCGAATGGTTCTGGGATGTCTGGCTATACGCGGGTCTTACCGCACTGCCGGCGGTGCTGCTCGTCGTGCGTTCCAGAGTGGATCGGCCACTTCAGCTTCCATGGTTGCTGATTGCCGCGGGCATCGCAGCTACCTGGGCCGGAGATCTGGTCTTTGCGCTCTGGGACAAAGAGCTTCACACCGCGGGGTTCACTCTTAGCGATCTGCTGTATCTCGGGGCATATCCGCTCTGGTGGTTCGGCATTGTGCTGCTGGCTCGTCGAGAGCGAGGGGAGCGTTATCGCTCAGCGCTGATCGACGGCACAATTACCGGCCTCACGTTGGGCGCGGTGGTGGTAGCCACATGGCTGCCCCCGCTGCTCAACGCCCATGTGGATCAAGAGATTGCGCTGCGGCTCGTGTTTGCCATGTTCGACCTGGTGTTGGTTGTGCTGGCCATTACGGTGCTCGCCCCGCCAGGAAGGCGTCCGAGCCTGGCATCAATAGTGGTGATGGTGGCTGCAGGCACATTAGCTCTGGCGGACATCTTGTATCTCAACCTGGTCACCACTGAGCGTTATGACCCGGCTTCGCCCGTAGAGATTCTCTATGCGCTGGCAATCGTGTCCTTTGGATTGGCTCCCTGGGTTCGCAACACAACGGTGATCAGGAAGGAAACTGCGGGTCCCGGACTAGGAATCACCGCTGCGTCTGCCTCGCTGGTAGCTCTCGGGCTGATCGCCACTGCCACCGTTGTCGAGATCCCACAGATGGCAGTAGCGATGGCAACGTTTGCGCTGGGTATTGCGCTATTGCGAGTACTGGCGGCAGTGCGCGAGCTCAAGGCGATCAACGAGGGCTACAAACAGGCCAGAACCGATGACCTCACTGGACTGGCAAACCGTAGAGGTTTTCTCGAGATGGTCGAGGCACACGTAAGCGGCCCCGGCGAGATAGCTGTGGCGATGGTCGATCTAGACGGGTTCAAGGAGGTCAACGACTCCCTAGGTCATCCAGCAGGGGACCGGCTGCTGGGCGAAGTGGCTAGACGTTTCAGCGACGCTGCTCCGGCTGGATGGGGCCTAGCGCGTCTTGGTGGAGACGAATTCGGGCTAGTGGCCGAGGTCAACGAGACAGACGCTCTGGTCATCATCGAACAGATCCGATGCGAACTCGACCGGCCAATAGAACTCGAAGGCATACCGGTTCGGGTATCGGGCAGCATCGGCGTGTCAGTTGCCAAAGCGCGTGATCCTCGCCGTCCTGACCTGATGCGCACAGCCGATGTCGCCATGTACGAAGCAAAGCGAGGGGGTCCGAGCATTGTTGCCTATCGCCCCCATCTCGACCCCAAAGGTCGAGAGAGGCTTGCAATGGTCGATGACCTTGCCCGTGCCCTGGCAAATGATGGGTTCAGGCTTGTCTACCAACCGATAATCAGAACTCTTGAGAGAGATGTTGCTGCTGTTGAGGCCCTTATCCGCTGGGAACAACCCAGGCTGGGTCCGGTATCTCCGGGCGAGTTCTTGTCGGTTGCGAGACGATCCGGGCAGATCACCGCAATCACTCGATTCGTGGTCGGTCGTTCCATCAGTGACCTCGCCCCACTGTGGAGCCAGGGACACAAGCTCCGGTTGAACATCAACGTCGCAGCCGATGACCTAGTGGCCGAGGACTTCGTGGCTCACGTGGTGGAGTGCCTCGAACAATTTTCGGTCGCGCCAGATCTGTTGACCATCGAACTGACCGAAGAAGAACTCGCCAGCGACCATGCGAGAGCTCGCAGAACCCTAGATGAGCTCCGGGACCTAGGAGTGAAGGTGGCGATCGATGACTTTGGCGTCGGATACTCATCGTTATCCCAACTGTTGGCGATGCCCGTCGATGAACTCAAGATCGACCGTTCGCTGGTGCAGGCATCAGAGGTTGACCCACGGGCAAAGGCGATTGTTCGCTCGGCGGTAGAACTAGGCAGAACGCTGGCCATTGACGTTGTGGCCGAGGGTGTCGAGTCTCTTCAACAACTTGAGTCGGTTCGAGCCGCTGGGGTTCACCTGTTACAGGGATTTCATCTCGAGCTACCCAACGCGATCGAACACCTGGAACCAACGGTCACACGGCGGACCTATATGGGCCCAGAGGTGGCCGCTGCTTCGAGCTAGTGGGAACCAGTCACGGCGTGGGGGCTTCGGGCCGGTAGGGTTTCGGGCTATGTCGATGTCTTTTTGGGGTGCCTGATGGCGCAGTTTGGGACCGTGATCACTGCAATGGTCACTCCGTTCAAGTCCGATGGTTCCTTGGACCACGAGGCTGCGGCTGAACTTGCGAGATGGCTGGTGGCTCACGGAAACGATGCTCTGGTGCTCGCTGGAACTACCGGTGAAAGTGCTGTTCTCACCGACCCGGAGCGCATCGAGCTGTTCCAGGTTGTACGAAGTGCGGTAGATGTGGCGTTGATCGCTGGATCCACCACCAATGACACCGCTCACAGTCTTCACATGACCGAGGCCGCCACTGAG
>JAGQSI010000027.1 GCA_020439605.1 Acidimicrobiales bacterium
CAATCGCCTTAGATCGAAGGAGGCTCCAGCTAGTAACGTAACCGGTCTGGCCGTGGCGCAGTTTGGTAGCGCACCGCGTTTGGGACGCGGGGGTCGTGAGTTCAAATCTCACCGGCCAGACCAACCGAAATCCCCTCGACCCACGTGGGTCGAGGGGATTTCACTTTGGCAAAGACATCTCAGTTGTAGAGCGGGCTTCGTTGACTGCAACTGCTGGGACGATGATGGGTGAATGGAACGGTCCTTCGGAGTTGACGATGTGCTGGCCGGACAGCCGTCGTGGGGGACACTGATCAAGCGCGGTCTGATGAAGAAGTGCCCGCGATGTGGAGGTGGGCACATCTTTCGGTCCTGGTTCCGTATGAAGGAACGTTGTCCAAGATGCGGATATCTCTTCGAACGCGAGCCGGGCTTTTTTATTGGGTCCTACTTCGTCAACTTCATGATTGCCGAGGGTTTCCTGTTCGTTCTGGTGATGGTGTTTGTTGGTTTCAAGGCCAACTCACCGGACATGGGCATACGTGTCCCGGCAGCTATCGGAGTAGCGATTGCGATAGTCGGCCCGCTGGTGTTCTACCCGTTCTCAAGAACTATCTGGTCCGCGTTTGATCTGTTGATGACGCCACTGGAGGTTGAAGAGATCGTGCAAGCAGCAGACGCGGTCCTTCCCCCACCCGAAAGTGAGGATTAGACCGATCAGTTCTGGAGTGGTTTGCCACCCGGCATCTGAACCGCGACCCACTCGGCTAGGTCCTGTGGCGAGATTGGATTGGACACCCCTTCGCCATCGGTGAAGGCGAGATCGGGACAAGCGCTGGAGTTGCTGGTAATTGTTCCAGAAGTGAGCTTCTTGCCGTCTCGAAGCGAGTAGATGGTTGCGTCGTATGTGACTTCGAGGAGTTTGGACTCTGCTTTTTCGCCGAGATTGTCAGAGTTGGTGAGTTGATAGCTGCAAGTTGCGCCGGTCTGTTCAGCTTCGTTGCCGGCCAAACAGATTCCAACACTCGCCAGGGCCAATGAGGAATCCAGAACTTCTTTGGGCTGGCCCGCTTTGGGAGACACGCCGATAAGGGTCTCTGTGGGTTCACCAGTGGCGGAGCTCGGGTTCGGGATTGGTGAGTAGCCAACAGCTATGTCGCCAGGGACGAACGGTGCGATGTCATTGCCAAGAGCGCGTGGCTCCGCGCAGAAGCTTCGAATCCTCGACTGTGGATCCTTGCCCACTGCCGCCGTGGTGGTGGGTGCCATTGTTGCTAGTTGTTCGGAATTGTTGTTCTCGCCCCCGTCGTTTCCGAGAAGCGAGATGGCCCCGATAGCTAACGCAATGACAAGTCCCACCGCAACGAAGGCCTTCCATGGCTTGGGCGAAGACGAATCATCCCAGTCATCTGAGGTTTCGGTTGCAATGGCCAAGTCGTTGGCGAGGCTGGGGGAGCCATCTGCGAGATCGTCATCGTTGATGACGGGTACGGCGACGGGTTCTTCTTCGCTCGCAGCGGTGTCAAGGGGTTGACCTTGAACTAGGTCTGGCTCCGGGTCTGGAGCTGTGGTCCATATATCCGGATCCACTTGGAACGCGGCCTCTGGCTGCGCCTCTGGATCTAGCGCTAGCTCCGGCTCCGGATTTGGCTCGGGCCCGGGCTCTGGGTTTGGTGGGCTCGCAACAGCAGGGGGCTTAGTGGGCTGAGAGCCCTCGGTCAGCGAGATGGTTCTCGGTTGAAGGGTTGGGCCGGGCGGTAAGGGTTGCAGCGCTCCACAAGCGCCGCAGACACTTCGATCCGCTGAGACCTGGGCGGTGCAATTGATGCACGGTCGTTTGGTTTGGCCACCCTCCATTCCAAGAACTTACCGGCGAGAGCGTTGCCATTGCTATTGCCGTTGCTATTGCCCCTGCCATTGGTTCGACAGGCTCGCCCCGTACTCTGGTTGGATCGTGAACCCTCTCATGGCTGATGCCGATACCGACCGCGTTGGTTCAAATGGTCTGGCTAGACCAACGCTTGGTGACGGCCGCTACGAGATAGTTGCAGGAATAGGGCGTGGCGGATTCGCGATGACCTACGCGGCCTTTGATCATCGCCTTCATCGCCGCGTGGCCGTGAAGGAACTCTTTGCGCCTCAAGCAACCAGGGTGGGCTCGGCATTGGTTCTGCCGGGTCCGGATGTACACAACTGGGAACTGGCAAAGGCTCGATTCGTCAAAGAGGCCCGGGTACTTGCCCGCTTCACCCATCCCGGGATCGTTCGCGTCTATGAGGTCTTCGAGGAGAACAACACGGCCTACATGGTCATGGAGCTACTTGGAGGTCGGAGCCTCATAGACGTCATGAAGTCGCGCCAGAGCGTCTTCACCGAGTCGGAAGTGCTCGATGTGGCAGCCAGAGTCGGAGCTGCGCTCAGACCCGTGCACGCCGCCGGGGTACTGCATCGTGACTTGAACCCATCGAACATCATGTTGAGCGAACATGGACGCATAGTGGTGATCGACTTCGGTCTAGCTCGCGACTTCGAGCCTGAGCGGACCATCGACATGACTCAGATCGTGACTCCGGGTTATGCGCCACTTGAGCAGTACCACGGTGAAGCGAGGTTCGGGCCGGCCACCGACATCTATGGCCTAGCGGCAACTCTTTATCGTTTGTCAACCGGTCGGATCCCGCCCGTGGCGATAGAACGAGACGCTTCAAAACCTCTTGAGGCCCCGAACCGCTTGAATCCAGCCATCTCGAAACAGCTCAGCGACGCAATCCTCGATGGGCTTGAACTAGAGGCCTCCCACAGACCAGCAGATGTAGACGCCTTCTTGGCTCGTTTGGGCATAAGGCGTTTGCCAGAGGACCCTTGCTCGGTTCTCTACGGTTCGGTTGGAGCTGAGTCTGAAGTACTTCGGTCCCTGGACCATCATGCATCTTTCAACCATGTGGGAATCGATGGCAGAGACGACGTGACCGAGGCCGGCGTGGCAGTAGTTGGAGGCCCTCCCAACCATCGCGACGACGAGACGGTAATCGTAGGTGTTGATTCGGGTCGTGGCGTTGCAACTGCGACGGACATAGTTGACGGGGACCGAACTCGTATCGCTGGCGATTCGTTGGAATCTGATCAGGAGAGCTCGGATGGTTTCTTCGTTGAATCGGATGAGCCTTTGGCCGCGGGAGGGAGTTACAAGAAGGTCACCATGGCCTTGGCCCTAGTGGCAATCAGCGCTGGAATCGGAGCGCCGGTACTTGCCTTGGGCGCAATGGTTCTGGTGGTGCTGCCAGTTCTTGGCACCATCGGCGATATGGCCGTAAGGAGCGCAAGGTTCAAGGAGGCCGAGGTTGATGCGCCTAGGCGACGCACTGCTCCATCTGCAGTTGTAGCACCCGGAAGATTTCTTCGAAACCTGGTTGTATCGGTGGTCAAATGCTCACCCATTCTGGGTGTGAGCGCCGTGTTGTTAGGTCTCTGGTACCTGGCTGATCAAACATCGTTGTCGGGAGGAGCGCTCGATGTTGTGCTGCAGGTAATCGGCGCAGCCTCGGTGGCAGCGATCGTGGCTGCCAACGGCACCGGGTCAAGTAGTTTCAGGACCGGGCTGGGAGTCGAACGGATCGCCGAATGGATCGCCCCTGGGGGCCGACTCAACCTGAGAGTATTTGTTGGTTGGGTCCTAGTGGTGGTGGTGGTTTGCCTAGCGCTATGGCTAGACCCGGACCCGTTCCCGTTGCGTTAGAGGTCAGCCCCGGCCAGCGTTTGGCTTGGTGCCGTGGTTGGCCTTCTTGCGCCGGGCGTTTGTCTTGCGCTTGTTGGTCTTCTTCGACATAGGGATGCCACGCTACGCGCTGGCGTGGTCCCGGGTCCAAGCGACGAGGTCTTCGGCAGTTCTCGTATTGAGGATCCGATCGGTTGAAATGCCATGTGACATGGCTTTATCGCATCCGTAGTTCAAGAACTCGAGATGGCCGGGGGAGTGCGAATCGGTTGAGATGGTGATGTAGCAGCCGGCGTCTAGGGCTAGATCGAGCAGCTCCGGCGGAGGGTCCTGGCGTTCAGGACGACAGTTGATCTCTACCGCCGTCCCATTTGTCGCACATGCCTCGAATACCGCTTCGAAGTCGAAAGTGCTTCGCGGTCTTAGCTCGCTGAGCGAGTCCCCTGAGCCCTTCAGCATTCGTCCGGTGCAGTGGCCGAGGGCATCCACGTGGGGGCTTGACACTGCGGCTAGGACTCTGTCGGTCATTTGATCCGACTGCATGGAGAGCTTGCTGTGCACCGAGGCCACCACGAAGTCGAGTTTCTCGAGGATGTCCTCGTCCTGGTCCAACGTTCCATCCACCAAGATGTCCACCTCGATTCCGGTAAGGACCCGAAACGGAGCGAGTCTGGAATTGAGTTCGTCAATCTCTGCGATCTGGCGCACGAGGCGATCCCTGTTGAGTCCATGGGCAATGGTGAGCCTCGGTGAATGGTCTGTTACTACGAGGTATTCATGGCCGAGTGCCTGGGCCGCAAGCGCCATGGTCTCTATCGATGCTCCGCCATCGCTCCATGTCGAGTGCGAGTGGCAATCCCCCTTGATCAACGATCGCAACTCGATACCCGCACCCAGCGGAATTTGGGTCTCGGCCTCGAGTTTGATGATCCGTTCGGGGACCTCGCCTGCGAGCGCCTGGGTGATTACTGCAGCGGTTGATGGCCCGATTCCGCCGAGTTCGAGGAGAGTCCCACTTGCAACTCTCTGCTCTAGTTCTCCAACGCCCAGTGCCTCAACCAGTGCCGCAGCCTTCAAGAACGCAGCGGTCTTCTGGCTTGGATAGAGACCGCGATCTTGCAGGTAGGCAACTCGTAGAAGTGCTTCGAGTGGGTCCACCATGTTGAGGGTAGCGACCATCGAAAGCCGTGCGGACCAGCCAGACCAGAAAATGAAATTGACAATCATTCCCAAAACTCGCGACCATCATTGTCATGAAGGGAACCCGATGGCTCACCACAACAGCATTGGCGGTGGCAATAGGGGCAAGCTTGGTCGGGTGCGCTAGCTCGTCGGCGCAGCGAGATTCGTCAAAGATTCAGATCGAAGCCTCCCTGTATCCACTGCAGTGGCTGAGCGAACAGGTCGGCGGGTCAAATGTTGAGGTTCGATCGTTAGCTCGACCTGGTGTGGAGCCGCATCATCTTGAACTCGCTCCAAAGGAGTTTGCACGAGTTCACGATGCCGACCTCCTGGTGATGATCAAAGGATTTCAGCCGGCTATCGATGATGCAGTTGCCGGCATGGACAACAAGGTGTTTGACGCTGCAACGTTCAACCACGTCACCATCGTTGACGACACTCAGAACGATCACGATCATGCTGACGATGACCATGATGGTGGCCACAGCGAGGCCAGCCACGATGGACATGACCATGGGTCTGTTGATCCACACCTTTGGCTCGATCCAACAGTCTTTTCTGACGTGGCGGTGGGATTAGCGGATCGTCTAGCTGAAATGGATCCATCCAATGCTGATGCCTATAGGTCCAGAGGTGCCAAGGTCGTGCAACTGCTTGCATCCATCGATGACAACTATCGCGAGGCCCTCGGCGCCTGTGAGTCCAGGTACCTCGTTACAAGCCACAGTGCGTTTGGTTCGCTAGCTAGGCGCTACAACTTTCAACAGATCGGTATAGCTAGGTCCGCAGCTGAGATGGAGCCGTCGCCAAGCCACCTGGCTGAGATAGCGGAAATGGTTGCTGATAAGGATGTCCGGACCATCTACGTCGAGCCACTCGGCTCTGAAGAGCTGACCCGAACAGTGGCCAAGGAGACCGGGGCCGCAATTGCAGTGCTCGATCCGATCGAAACCATTACAGATGACAGTGCCGCTGAGGACTATGGCGCTCTGATGGCCGTGAACCTTGAAACGCTCGTCGAAGGGCAGAGATGTAAATGACCGCACAGACTCCGCTGGCAAACAAGGCGATTATCGAACTGCGTAACGCCACAATTGGATACGGCGGAGTTGGTGCCGTGCGAGAGGCAACTTTCAGCGTCGAGCGAGGTGAGGCATTGGCGCTCGTTGGCCCCAACGGCTCTGGCAAATCCACGATTATTGGGGTGTTGGCAGGGTTGACAGATCTGATTGATGGAGAAGTGGAGGTACTTGGTTCTCCGGTCGCTCAACTTCGTGAGCGCTGGCGTGTGGGATACGTACCTCAGGCCAGTTCCATCAGCGACCGCGGCCTCACAGTCTGGGAGCTTGTGGCCACGGGACGCTTGGCGCGTCTGTCACCGGTACGACCGATGGGCAAGACGGACCGTGGCGCCATCACGAAGGCGTTGGAGCTAGTAGATCTTGCAGGGTTGGAGCGCACCAGGCTGGAGGAACTCTCCGGGGGCCAGCTCCGTCGGGCGTTGATCGCTAGAACCCTCGCGGCCGAACCCGATCTTCTCCTGGCCGACGAACCAACTACAGGTGTAGATGTGGCCACTCGGGAATCGCTAGCGCAGAGCCTTCGAACACTTCATGAAGACGGATTGACCATCGTGCTCGTATCCCATGAGATCGGACCGGTCGAAGAGATCGTCAGCCGTGTAGTCGCATTGCGAGACGGCAAGATCGACTACGACGGTCCTCCTAGGCCCAGTGACAGAGTTGGCGATGGAGAACATCATCACCATCACCACGATGATGAGCATCATCTCTTCCACTCAGACTCGTCGCTCACTGCGGCATCGAGTACAGGTCTCATCAAATGATTGGCGAAGTCCTGAGTTACGAGTTCATGCAGCGAGCCCTGGTCGCAGCAGTCCTTGTTGGTGGCGTTGCTCCCACCGTTGGAGCGCACCTTGTGCAGCGACGCCTGTCCTTGGTCGGCGATGGTCTTGGTCATGTGGCTCTTGCCGGAGCAGCGATCGGGATACTTACCGGAACAGCTCCTGTGCTCACGGCGTTGGTGGTTGCAGTGATTGGTGCTCTAGCAGTGGAGCTAGTACGCCTCAAGGCTCGTTCCGGAGGAGACGTAGCGCTTGCCTTGTTGTTCTATGGCGGCATAGCTCTAGGCGTGGTACTGATCTCTCGTGCCCCTACGGGCAAGGCGGTGAACCTTGACTCCTACTTGTTTGGTTCGGTTACAAGCACGAGCTCCACAGACGTAATCACCTTCGCTGTCTTGTCGTTTGCGGTGCTGGCGGTGACTGTTGGGTTTGGTCGGTATCTGTTGGCAGCTGGGGTGGACGAGCGATACGCCAAAGCCGCCGGACTTCCGGTGGTGCCAGCGAACCTGGCATTGGCAGTCACTACAGCTGTGACAGTGGTGGTATCGATGCGCGTAGATGGCCTCTTGTTGATTTCGGCATTGATGGTCGTACCTGTTGTGGCGGCTCAGCAACTCGTTTCAGGTTTCTGGCGCACCATGGCCGTTGCTTCGCTGATAGGCGCCCTAGCAAGCGTCGTTGGTGTCTTTGGTGCCTATGAGGCGGATACGCCTTCGGGAGCAACGATTGTTCTGATCACTATCTCGATCTTTGCTATTGCTCTGGTCATGAACTCGCTGCGTTCCTCCCTGGCTACGAGGCGCACTAGACGCCTCCTTCGAGGTGAAACTGATCGTGTGAGTTGATGTTGGCCCCGCTACGGTCAACCCGTATGCAATACAGGGCTATCGCGACCGACCTAGATGGCACCTTGTTGCGTACAGATCACAGTGTTTCTGAGAGAACTCGCCGTGCCATCAACGAAGCGGAAGATGCTGGTTGGCATTTCTTGATCGCAACCGGACGCCCGCCTCGCTGGATGGCTCCTGTCCTCGAACAGGTGGGTGATCGAGGCCTTGTCGTTTGCGCCAACGGGGCTTCGGTATATGACCCGTCAAAAGGTGAATTGATCGCTCGCAATGATCTGGCTCCAGAGGTGGCTCGTTCCATCGCCGATGACCTCATGGCGGCATTTCCTGAGGCAATCCTGGGTGTGGAACAGGGCTTTGAGTTCGGTGTGGACCGAATGATCGAGAGAACTGGAGTGGCTAAACAGTTCAAAGATGAACTCAGAATCGGTCCAATCCATTCCTTCTTGGATGAACCGGTTACCAAGCTCGTGGTGAGGATGCCGCCTCCTCCCAAACCCGGGACTGCGTTGGTGGTCCAAGCAGTTGTGGGTGAGCGTGCACTCGTCACCCATTCAGTTGACGAATCATTTCTAGAACTGTCTCGCCCCGATGTTCACAAGGCATCAACTGTGGAATGGGTCTTGGAACAGTTCGGCGTCAAGGCGCAGGAAGTTGTCAGCTTTGGCGATATGCCCAATGACCGTGAACTAGTTGAATGGTCAGGGTGGGGAGTGGCTATGGGTAATGGCCATCCGGATCTTCATGAGGCTGCTGACGAAGTGACTACTTCCAACGATGACGACGGAGTGGCCGTGGTGATCGAGCGACTTCTGGGCGGCTCCTAAACCGTGGTTCTGGCCACGGTGTTGGCTCTGGGGTCCGCAGGTCTTCACACAACCTGGAACCTGTTACTCAAATCTGCACCCCGCGAGGCACGCGACCTGACCTCATGGGGACTTTTTGTGTGCGGTGCGGTGCTCGTACTCCCGGTGATTATTGCAATCGGTGGTCCGGGCGCGGCCGCTGTGCCTTGGCTTGTGGCATCTGGACTGGTGCACATCGTCTACGTGACCGGACTCGTCGGGGCATATCGTCACGGTGACTTCTCTCTCGCCTACCCGTTGGCTCGCGGCGGTGGAGCTCTGATGGCTGCGGTTGGCGGCGCAGTGTTTCTCAATGACAACCTTGAGATAGCTGCGTGGATAGCGCTTTGTGTGGTGGCCGGCGGCCTCATATCGCTCACAACCAAAGGAGCGACTGCGCTCACAGTGCGAGATGCGCTCATGACCGCATGTGCCATTGGCGCCTACACCGTGATAGATGCCCATGGGGCAAGGATCGCAACAAGTGGCCTTGCTTATGGGCTGTCCTCAACGGTTTCTGCAGCGGGTGGGATCTCGATGGCCTTCTTGGTCAGGGGTCGAGGTCCGGCGTTGGTCAAAGCTTTCCCCCTCCAGTGGCGGCGATGGGTGGTTGCTGGGGTGTGTACTGCTGTTGCTTACGCAATGGTTCTCGTTGCTGTACGCCACAGTCCTGTGGGGTATGTGGCCATGTTGCGAGAATCATCGGTGGTATTCGGTGCAGCCATCGGATGGTTGGTGCTCAAGGAGCCATTCGGCGCCAAGCGGCTCGTGTCCTCGGCTGTAATTCTGAGTGGGCTGGTGGCGTTGGTGGCTGTGACGATCTGAGTGGGCTTCTGAGCCGGGCGAGGGTGCAAGTAGCGTCGGGCGGCTATGGAACGCTTTGGTTTCGTGGGACTGCCAAACTCAGGCAAGTCCTCGCTCTATAACGCACTCGCTGGTGGAGGCGCGCTGGCCGCGCCCTACGCCTTTGCCACGACGGACCCCAACGTGGGTGTGGCGAAGGTTCCTGACCGGCGCTTGGACCTGCTCGCGGAGATGTCCAAGAGCAAGAAGGTTGTGCCAGCGAGCGTGCAGTTCGTGGACATTGGTGGACTGGTAGAAGGCGCGAGCACTGGCGAAGGTCTGGGCAATCAGTTCCTTGCCCACATCCGCGAGGTGGACACCGTGGTGTATCTGCTTCGTGCCTTCGAAGATAGTGACGTTCCCGGACCTTCCGATCCTCTCGAATGCCTCCGAGTCCTCGAGATAGAACTAGCGCTCGCCGACCTGGAGACCGTCGAGAGCCGTATCGACAAGCGTCGTAAGGCAGCAAAGCAGGACAAGTCCCTCACCGAGGTGGTGGATGCGTTGGCAGCCGCCCAAGAGCTATTGGCAGACGGCACTCCTATCTACCGTGGAACTCTCACCGACGATCAGCGTGAAGTTCTCAAGCCCGAGTTCTTGTTGACCAACAAGCCGGTACTTGCGCTCGTCAATGTGGGCGAGGACGATCTGGATCGTATCGACGAGATAATTGCCCCGGTGGAGGCCGAGCTTTCAGGTCGCGCCGAGGTAATCGGCATGTGCGTACAGCTCGAGGCAGAAGCTGCACAGTTCAGCGGACCAGAGCGCCTCGAAATGCTTGAAGCCCTCGGCTTGGGCGAAGGTGGCTTGGAGCGTTTCATCCACGCCGCCTACCAACTGATGGGGCTGCGTACCTATCTGACAACCGGCGAGAAGGAATCTCGTGCCTGGACCTTTCGGGCCGGTTCCAAAGCCCCGCAATGCGCCGGACGTATCCATACAGATTTTGAGCGAGGCTTCATCCGTGCGGAGGTCATCCACTGGGATGAACTCCTGGAGATCGGTTCGTGGACCAAGGCCAAAGAGGTCGGCAAGATCCGTGTGGAGGGCAAGGAGTACGAGGTCGCTGACGGTGACGTCCTCGAGTTCCGATTCAACGTCTAGCCCTCGGAAATATGAGAGATTGTCATGATGTCTGGCTCTGAGCCTCGAGGGCGGCTGATCTTGGTCGGTACGCCAATTGGCAACCTCGGAGACCTGACGCCCCGAGCAATCGAGACCTTGGCACAGGCCGATCTCGTGTGTTGCGAAGACACTCGCAGAACCGGACGGCTGCTTGAGCACGCAGGAATCCGCGCCAAGGGCTTTCGGGTTACCAATGAGCACACCGAGGCGGCGGTATCGGTGGAGGTCGTCGAGAGAATTGCGAACGGTCAGAGTGTCGCGGTGGTGAGCGACGCTGGCATGCCCGGTGTGTCGGATCCGGGAGAACGACTCGTTAACGCAGTTGTAGAGGCCGGTGGAATTGTTGAAGTTGTCCCTGGGCCCTCAGCGGCACTCGCGGGGCTAGTTCTCAGTGCGTTACCTACCGGGCGGTTCGTGTTCGAGGGGTTTCTGCCCCGCAAGGGCCAAGCCAGACACGACCGACTTGATGCCGTGGCCTCAGAGCCGCGAACCACAGTGCTCTTCGAGGCGCCGCATCGCTTGGAAAAAACGTTGGGCGATCTGGTCGCTGTGTGCGGAAACGATCGTCGAGTTTCGATCGCGCGGGAGATCACAAAGCTCCATGAACAGGTGTGGCGAGGAACTCTTGGTGAAGCCTTGAGCCGCTGCGAGCAGGTTGCTCCCCGAGGTGAATACGTGGTTGTCGTTGGCGGTGCGCCGCAACCCGCAGAAGTGGACGACGACACCATCCTTGCTGAGTTGAAAAGGGCAAGAGAAGCCGGATCCAGCACCAGGGACGCGGTTGGCGATGTGGCCGAGATGTTGAAGGTGGCCAAGCGCCGGGTATATGACCTGGCAACCTCCAAGGCCTGAACATGGTGGTAGCGGATCCATACGGAGAGCTGACCCGGTTGATCATCTCAAGAGGGGACCCTCCTGCAGATTCGTTCTCTGCGTCGGACATTCGCACCGCTCAGCTACTGCGCCGCCGCTTCGGGCTTTCATTACCTGCTCCGCTTGCTGACGATATCGATACGAATGAGCCAGTGAGGGTTGCAACGCCTCACGATGCAGGAGCCATCGCTTTGACCAAATGGCGTTGTTTTGGGGTGAACTATCGAGGTGGAGGTCTTAGCGACGAGTTCCTCGACAACCGAGAGCTGGTCCCGCCGGTTTCGTTCTGGACAGGTCGGGCGCTCGTTCCTCCCTCACCCAACCACAGGCTCCTTGTTTGGGGAAGACCTGGTCAAGTGCTTGGCTACGCAGATCTGGGGCCGGTGCACGACGAGGACAAGGACCCCGAACTTGTCGATGCGGGTGAGGTCTATGAACTCTACATAGACCCGATGGCCCAGGGCCTTGGTGGGGGGAGCAAGTTGTTGGACGGCGCCAGCGAGTGGTTCGCGAGCCGTGGGTTGGGACGTATGGAGCTTTGGGTTCTGGCAACGAACCCGAAAGCACAAGGCTTCTATCGCTCGAGAGGATGGAACGACACAGGGCGATGCCAACACGTCGATCTCGAGGTTGTTGCCTTCGACGAGGTTCGTTTCTCGTTGCAGATCTGAACTTCAAGGGCGATATGGACCGCTACTGCTAATGCTGCAAAATGAGCCAAGTGGCCCATGCGCCAGACCTGCTCCAGCGTGTTGAATCTGTACCACGATCCACTTGAAGCTTGAAAAGGATCAGACTTCGCCGCTTGGTGGAGGGGAGAAATCCGACAGACGGTTCGGGGGGAGCGTCGGTCGGGAGGGAGACGGAGGTGTCGGTCACCGGCACCTCCGTCCCGCGTTTTCGCCGAGATGAACTTCGGTACACGGCCAACTCGGCACTACCGTGGAACGGTCGTGAACAAGGAGTCCAGCGTGTCCGCAGCCCCAATCAGTCGTCGTGGCCTTCGTGCAATGGCCGTCGGTGCGTTTTCTCTATTGGTCCTAGCTGGCTGCACCACAACCCAGCGAGACGCGAGCGACTATGGCGGGACCCGCGATGACTTCTTGGAAGGTTGCGTGGCAACCGCAGAAGCAGACA
>JAGQSI010000279.1 GCA_020439605.1 Acidimicrobiales bacterium
CTGGAGTTAGTTGCCTTGGTGGTCTTGGTGGTCTTGGTGGGCTTGGCTGGCTTGGCTGGCTTGGCTGGCTTGGCTGGCTTGGCAGGTTTTGTTGGCGAGGTCGGCTTGGCGGGCTTGGCTGGCTTTCTCGGCCCGGCCGCAGGAGTCGACTTCGCAGACGTCTTGGCCCCGGAAGCTGGACGCGGTGGCCTACGGGGCGGACGTGCTGGTCCTTTTGATTCGCTAGGTGTCACTGCTCGCCGCCTGAAACCGGCGGCAGCAGGGCCACTTCATCAGTGGCGCTTACCGCAGTGCTGAGTGGGGCAGGCTCGCCGTTCAACCAGATAGCGCAAGTCTCTACGACGGATTCGAACTCGTCGCCAAAGCGCGCCACAGCAGCATTCACAACCTCGTCTACCGACTGGCCCGGGATTTCTACCCGGGAGGTTCCAGCAGCGGTGCGGGCAGCAGCGAACAGGCGAAGGACAGCCATGGGGGTTCTGAGCGTAATAGCGATTGTGAAGATGAGTCCTACCCAACTCGAACGTTACGGTTGTTACGCCATGACTCGACTGCTGCTTGTACGCCACGGAGAATCGATTTGGAATGCCGACGGGCGTTGGCAGGGACAAGCCGATCCCCCGCTATCGGAGCGCGGGATCGAGCAGGCTGCCAACGCTGCACGAGCTATCGGAAGCATCGACGCGATTGTCGCCTCCGACCTAGAACGAGCCGCCCATACAGGCGCGATCATCGCCAACCATCTCGGAATAGAGCCAGTGGTAACAGAACCTCGACTTCGAGAAAGAGATGCTGGCCCACTGTCCGGCCTAACCCGCGATGACATCTACGAGGCGTTTCCCGGGCTACTTGCCGATGACCCCAGCGGCTTTCGTCCTGGCCCAGACGGTCGACCGGTTTGGCCGGCTGGATGGGAGTCCGACGCCGAACTGTGGGAGCGCGTAGAAGTCGCCCTACTGGCCATTGGACGTCTGGTAGAGGACGGCGAGGTTCTCGTTGTCACCCATGGCGGAGTTATGTACGCGATCGAACGCCATCTCGGAGCGCCCGACCGTGGCCGCCTGCAGAACCTAGGAGCCGTGGAGATCCACGTCCATGCAGACCAGATGACCGTCGGTGAAAGGCTCACCCTGATCGATCCCGGTCAGTCCCTGTCGATCGAAGCCGACCGGATCTAGCTCAACACATATCGATTCAGCCGACCTTTGAGGCGGTCGGTCTCTCACGACCCCGTAAGGGATTGATGATTCCAGCTGGCTTGAAGGCCGCTGACGGCTCCTGCCGGCCCGCGCACGTGGGGCACTTTCGGACCATATTCGCTGTGTTTCGGGCCGCTGTGTTCCGGGCTGCTGTGTTTCGATCCGCTACTTGTTGGTCTGTGGACTGTGTTTGCGGGGTCTTTCAAGATTTGTTTTGAGATTTCTTGGTAAACCTGTTGCCAAGCGAACACTTGTTCGATACCATGGTTTGTATGGCGCAGCTAACCACCACCGAACTACAAGCCGCTGTGTTGGCTTTCGTGAGCAGCCTCACCCCAGAACTACTGACCGGCGAACAAGCCGCGATCGTCGTCACAGATTTGGCGTTGATCGAAAAAGCCGCAGCTACTGGACGAATGTTTGCTGCGTTACGGGTCGCTCAAACCAACGCCTGGAAAGGAAGCGGACACGCGTCTGCGGCGGACTGGCTAGCAGCCCAATGCGGAATATCGGTGACCAAGGCTGCTGCACAGTTGCGTACAGCCAAAACCGCTACCAAACTGCCGAAAACCAAAAAAGCTATGAATCGAGGGGAACTATCCCCAGATCAAGCAGACTCCGTTGCTGGTGCTGCAGCTGTGGATCCCGATGCTGAGGAAGAACTGCTCGATTCAGCAGGCAAAGACACCACCTCAGAACTACGCCGCAAAGCAGACGCACGCAAAGCCGCAGCCACCGACACTGCTGCACGTGAACGCCGTATCCGCAAAGAACGCTCACTACGGTTTCGTAACGACCAAGACGGCGCGTTCTGTCTCAACCTACGCGGCCCAGCAATAGACGGAGCACGCCTGCTCGCAATGCTCAAGCCATACCAACAAGTCGCATTCAACCTCGCAAACAAAAACCTCATCAACGGTGCACGAGACACCTACGACAACCGCAACTACGACGCATTCTGCGCAATGCTCGCCCACCTCACCCAAACCAACACTGCCAGTGGCAACAGGACCGGCTCCAGCGATACCGGTACCACCAACGGTTCCACCGGCAACGGTACCACCAGAAACAGCAAAGGCACCGGCGGTGCTGCTACTGGCAGCAGCAGCACTCGAGGATCACGCGGGCAAACCCCACAAAGCAGCCAGCCTCAGAGTGGGCGGTCACAAAGCGGGAGTTCACAGAACAAAAGCTCAGCTACTGCGACAACAGGCCCACGCAGATCACAGACCGAAACATCACCTCCTGGATCCTCACAAGACGGACGCCCCCAAAATGGACGTTCAAGAAGTGGAGCGAGCTCAGCGCTCCTGCGAGCACGAGCAGACGCCAAAGCCAGAGCAGCAGCCGCAGCGAAGACCGGCTCAAGCAGCCAGACGCCGAATGCCGCACCGAACGCCGACGAAAGAACCGGAACTGGCGCCGAGTCCGACTACGGGGTCACACCTGATCCTGTACCGAGTGAACCTGACGGTCAGGACCTGCTACCCAAAGGCTGGCCAAACCTCGGCAAGTTCAAACCACCAGGCGGCAACAACACCAAAATCATCATCCGAATCGACCACACCGCCCTGGTGCGCGGTCACTGCGAAACAGGCGAAACCTGCGAAATCGACGGTG
>JAGQSI010000280.1 GCA_020439605.1 Acidimicrobiales bacterium
CCCCGTGTCCATCGCTGAAGGAGAACATCGCGTTGAGGCTGAACGTGGTGCCTTGTTTGCGTCGTCGATCGTGATCTCGAACTCATCATTACCTGCTGGGACAGTGCAGACAGACCGTCGAGTACGGGCCACCACATGGGGCGCATCGTCGCGCACCGTGCATATGGAGGCCGGGAATCCAGCAATCTTGGCAACAACCGAGAACTTCAATGCTGGCTGGCAGGCAACCTTGCAAGGTCGGACACTTGTACCAGTGAGGGTCGATGGTTGGAGACAGGGATGGGTAGTTCCATCATCGGCTAGTGGCACGGTCTCGCTCTCCTACAAGCCGGCCACCACTCAACGCGCAGGTTTCCTCGTCGGACTAGCAGGTGTGGCTCTACTGATGGCTGGGGCGATCCTGCGGCCACGGCGCATCGCGGAAACCCACCCTCGCACTCAACAATCGCCAAGCCCTGAACCGCTCGAAGCACAGATGCTCCCCTCGCGATCGTCAGATCCAACCAAGCGTCTAGGAACTGGCATCCTCGCTGTGGTTGTTACAGGTGTCTCGCTGGGTGGCGCAGCTGTGGTGCTCGCAGCCCCGATGTTGCTGGTGCACCGCTTTCGAGAGCGACTCCCCCTGGTTGCAGCGATACTCGCCATGGCAGCAGGAATAGTTGCGCTTGGCACCCCCGGCGCCGCGCCAGGTTCCGAGGTCGGGACCTTCTCGCCGGTGGCGCAGTGGCTCGCTACTGCTTCGATACTGGCGGTTGGGGTTGGTTCCATTCGGTCCAACCATGACCACGACGGCCATCAGCGGTCTCAAAACGACACCAAGCCCGAGGAAACCGGCTCTGTCGACCATCAGGGCTAAGTAGGTGAACTGGAGCAAAGGCAATCGGCTCCACCTCAACTTCTAGGCCGTCGATAACCCAACTTGCTGAGGTGGGGAACTGATCTTGGCCGAGCGTTGCTGATGACGTGATATTCGTGGCTGGTTCCTGTCGACCGTCGGCAGTTTGCAGATACCCCGTTTGATATAGCCGCTGGCCATCGACTTGTACGTCAACCGCATGAAATCGTGATCGGTCGTTGAACACAGCAGACGTCCAGGACCATTGGTAGGTCCACCAATCTCGCTCTCCCCACGAATGGTCACGCTGACCATAGGCATCGATCATGAACGACTCGTGGCCCACCAGCACCTCGCCATGGACCCGGCACGGAACCTCGTATCGGCTTACCCCCGGATAGGCGAAAACTTCACCGTCTGTCTCCCATTCCAGATCGAAACCGAGAGGCACTACGTCACCATGTTGACGGCCATAGATCTCAGATGGATCGTCCAAACCAATTCCAAAGGCCTCGAGCCCGACGCTCACATGATCAAGCGGTGTCTCAACCGTGTAATCGGCCCAAAGACCTTCTGTTCTGATCTCGTGGGTTCCAAGGCGGGGCAGGTTGATGTCATGGTCGAGCACTGTGACCAGTTGGCGCTCTGGGCCGACGAGACATGCCCAATACCAAGCCACCCGTTGGTTGGGATAGAGACCCAGCCGGATGTAGCCGGCGATGTTGTCATCTGGAGACACAAAGTCCAGATACCAGCTCTCGCCCCACCAAAGACCCGGCTCTGGTTCGTGATAGCTCTCGTCGGTTGGGCCCACAAATGGATTGGACATGGACTGAATCGTATGGGGCGGTAGCGTGGCTGAGATGGTGGCCTTCTTGACCGAAGCCTGGGTAGACGCCCTAAACGATGCAGCACAAAGAAACGACGCGCTTCAACAAGCATGCGCAGCCTTGGATCTGAGCGTCGAACAGGAAGTTGCCGGCGGCCCGAACGGTGATTTTCGATATCACGTGAGTTTTGATCATGGGAGCGTTCAGGTGGCGATGGGCGCTGCTGACAAACCAGGGGTTCGGTTCAGCCAGGACTACGAAACCGCTTTGTCCATCGCTCAAGGTGGAATCTCCGCACAACGCGCATTCATGACCGGCAGGCTTCGAGTCGGTGGCGACCTGAGCGCAGTTGTCGAATGTGTCGCTCTGTTCGAACAACTCAGCGACGTGTTCGGTTCGGTTCGAACAGATCTAGATGCCTGAGATCCCAGAGCTTGAGGCGCATGCAGAGCGTCTTGACAAAGCCATACAGGGCAAGGTTCTCTCACGGTTTCAGGCGATCAGCTTCACCGCCCTCAAGACCTTCTCGCCAGATCCAGCAGAGTGCGTTGGACATGAGATGAGCCGCATCTCCCGACGAGGCAAGTTCCTGATAATTGAATGCGGCCCGGCAAGTTTCGTTGTTCATCTCATGCAGGGCGGGCGTCTGCGCCCCGATGAGAAACTCTCGACCAAACCTAGAGGCGGGATTGCTCGCTGGGTGTTCGAGGACGGGACTGCGTTGTTGCTCAGCGAACCGGGTACCGAACGTAAGGCGGGGGTTTGGATGGTGAGCGGTGATCTGGAGCAGCAGCCACCGCTCAACTCACTGGGACCAGATGCGAACACGCTCGACGCCCAGCAGTGGGGTGAGCTCCTGTCGCACACATCTGGGCGACTTCACGGGGTCCTTCGAGATCAACACATCGTGGCCGGTATTGGTCGACGTCTCGCCAACGAGATCTGTCATCGAGCACATCTCTCACCTTTCGCCAACGCCGGGAAACTCAACCACGCGCAGATCGAGTCTCTTGCAGCAGCCGTCACCGATTGCATATCTGAGTCCCTGAAGGACGAACGCGACCGCAGCGAAATGGTTACGGCCAACCAGCGCACCTCAGCGGTTCACACCCGTGTGGGTGAACCTTGTTTGACATGTGGCGACACAAT
>JAGQSI010000281.1 GCA_020439605.1 Acidimicrobiales bacterium
TCACCGGTCGGAGCGAGGTCTGGTGCGAAATGGGGGCACAACACGAGCAGGTTCATCTGTCCTCAGTCTCGCCCATCTCCAGCGCGACCCGGTAGCTGGAGACAAGAGCTTCTCCAGCGCGCTCCCATCCAAAGGCGCTCGCACGGATCTTTCCTGCGGCTTGAAGAGTGCGTGCGAGACGTGGCTGATCGAGAATTCGTGCTAGCGCGTCCTCCCATCGACCCACGTCGCCAACCGGCACCTTCAGCCCGGCGTCGCCCACCACCCACGGCAACGCCGTTGCGTCGGCAACAACAACCGGGGTGCCGGCGCTCATGGCTTCAAGCGCTGGATTCCCGAAGCCTTCGAAACGGCTCGGAATCGCCACGATGTCGGCTATTTCGTAGAGGGCCTGAAGGTCCTCGGCAGGGATCCGGCCGGTTCTACGCACCTGATCTGATACTGCACTTTGGCGAATAGCTGCGGCGAGTTCGCCTTCGGCTGAGCCTTGGGAACCCGTTAGCACCAGGGTCAGGCTGCGACGATGCTTGGCCAAGCGTTCGAACGCTCTGAGCAAGGTCATGTGATCTTTATGAGGATAGGTAATGGCCGGGTAGAGAATTACTTGAGAACCGAGTTGGTACTTGGAGCGGGTGCGACCAATGAGTTCTTCCTCTAAGAGAACGTGAGGTTCAATACCGTGAGGAACCGTGCGGACCTTGGCCCGGTCTATGCCGAGACGAGACACAACCTGGGCCGACGCTGGGTCCGAAGGAGTCATCACCACTCGGGCCCGTTTCGCAGAATGGGGAATCATCGTGGTGAGCCAGCGACGTTTGGTGGCCGAGAAATTCTCCGGCATCACCAAGGGTTGAAGGTCATGGATGGTGAGCGCGGCCGGCGTCTTGGCCACGAACGGTCCCGGTGGGATGACTCCGCCGGTGTGATGCAACAGATGCAGCCTGTGTCGCACCGCATGGCGGCCCAGCCACGACGATTCGAGCGCTACCCGAGCAGCCTTGTTGGAACCGTCGCTGCGCGCCAGCACGGTACGGAACGATCCGCTCAGATCGTGATGGGCAGTGGCGAACGGGGTGAGCGCGAACAATGTGATGTCGATGTCTTCTGGTGGGCTCTCGGCCACGGCCCGCAGCAGACGAGTGATGTATTCCTCGCTACCGCCCACCACCTCTGGCACCAACCACAACAGGTTCACACCGACGTGCTTCTTTGAGGCGGCACTCACTGGAGAACCTCGTGGTAGGCCGCTGCGGTCAGCTCAGCGGTACGAGACCAAGGGTAGAGCGCTGCGCGTTGGGTTGCCTTCGCCGCTAGGTCGGCGGCGAGTTGAGCGTCGGTCAGGACCGAATAGAGGGCTTCGCCTAATGAGGTGTGGTCCGTCGGGTCCACCAAGATCGCAGCACCGTGGCCAACTTCGGCGGTGGCGGTACCTGAAGAGGTCACGACCGGGGTGCCCTGTGCCATTGCTTCAAGTACTGGCATTCCAAAGCCTTCCCGCAAGCTGGGGAAACAAAATACTGCTGCGCCACCATAGAGCGAGGCGAGGGTATCGGCACTCTGATAGCCAAGACGGTGCACGCCAATACCAGAGCCCTCCAGGACCTTGAGTCGAGAATCGAGATCCTCGTTCCAACCGTCGGGACCCACGAGCACCAGATCTGTCTGCTGACCCTCCAGTGCTCGCATTGCTGCCACAAGAGCGCCCAGGTTCTTACGTGGTTCCACCGTGCCGACAAACAACACGTAGGGCCGTTCAAGGTTGAACCGAGTTCGGGTGGCAGCAATCTCGTCGCTGCTGGCAACCCGCTGGTCCACTCCCCAAGGAACAATACGAATCCTTTCGGGATCGAATCCCGCGGCCACACATTCATCGGCGGTTGCCTGAGACGGCACCAACACCAACTGAGCGTGGCGCTTGGCCAGTTCGGTACCGCGCCGAAAGAAGCGGTTTCCATGGCGGGTGGCCTGGGTCGAGTCCGCGAGGAACGCGAGATCATGGATGGTCATGACGAGGGGAGCTTTGGTTGGCGGAACCGCTATTGCTGTGGCGTGAACCACATCGAGGGGACCAGTTGCCTGTTCAATCTTCGGCCATCTCAACGCATGCCAGGACTCGTAGAGGGCCAATCTGGGCAGCGCGAGCTCTTTCACCGGGATTGGTGGGGCCAGGCCCTCGGGTAGGGATCCGTGGCGCGCACTCACGCCAATGAGCTCAAGCTCGGGGTGATCACGAAGCGCCAAGAACGTGCCATGAATCGATGTTGCAGTACCGCCGGGAACCCTGTGCCAGTACTGCTCCACGGTGACGCCAACTCGCAGGTTGTCGGTATTGGACGGTTCTCGCACGTAGAGATTCTGCCCGCAAAGGTACGCTCGTCGCTATGACCGAGTTTTGGGCCGACCGTCGAGTACTCGTAACCGGCGGTAGCGGGTTTCTGGGACAGGCCGTTGTGGCCCGTCTTAAAGCGGCAGGAGCCGCACATGTTGTTGTCCCTCGAAGCACCGAGGTGGACCTGCGAGACAGGGCCCAAACTGCGGCCCTGTTTGCGTCGGAACGTCCAGATCTGGTGATCCACCTCGCCGCAAAGGTGGGCGGAATCGGCTACAACCAGGTTCACCCGGCCGAGCTCTACCTCGACAACTTGTTGATGGGCACCTATGTGGTGGAAGAAGCCAGAGCCCACGATGTGGCCAAGACGGTGCTCGTTGGCACCGTGTGCTCCTACCCGAAAGAGCCGCCGGTGCCGTTCCACGAGGAATCGTTGTGGAACGGGTACCCCGAAGAAACCAA
>JAGQSI010000282.1 GCA_020439605.1 Acidimicrobiales bacterium
GTCGACATCCTGATATTCCGAAAGTGCCCGGCCGCTCGGCCGGGCACTTTCGCGTCGTTTTGGACCAATAATCGCGACTGGAGCACGCGTTATGGCTACCCTGCCTAGTGGAGGTCGATAGCGGCCTCACCAAGACAGATCCCGAGGAGGCAACGTGGCCGACCTTGTTCAAAGCGACCCTGTAGAGCTTGACCGTGCGATCATCAGATTTGCTGGTGACTCCGGTGACGGTATGCAGCTCACTGGAGATCGATTCACGAGCGCTAGCGCAGTGTTCGGCAACGACCTTGCGACGCTGCCGGAGTTCCCTGCTGAGATACGCGCCCCAGCGGGCACGCTCGCGGGAGTTTCGGCGTTCCAGGTGCATATCTCAGACCACGAGATAACAACCCCCGGAGACTCTCCGAACGTTCTCGTGGCTATGAACCCTGCGGCGTTACGCTCCGAATTGCATCACCTAGCACCGGGTGGAACCCTCATCGTGAACACGGATGCCTTCGAGGAAAGGCATCTGACCAAGGCTGGATACAGAACCGATCCACTAACCGACGGCACTCTGGATTCCTACACGGTCTATGAGGTCCCGATGACCTCACTGACCAAGGACGCTGTAGCCCCACTTGGGGTTAAGCCGCGGGACGCTGAACGCTCGAAGAACTTCTTTGCGCTTGGACTCATCAGCTGGATGTACACACGTCCAAGTGAGCCAACCCTGAAGTGGATCGACGAGAAGTTCGCCAAGTCCCCGCAGGTGGTTGCGGCCAACCGTGCCGCGTTCATGACCGGCCATGCATTCGGGGAGACCGCAGAATTATTCGATCATCCATATACGGTCAGACCAGCGGAGCGCGCAAAGGGCACCTACACCAACATCACCGGGAACACTGCGCTGGCGTGGGGGCTCGTTGCAGCCGGACAGCTCGCGAAGCTTCCGGTCTTCTTGGGGAGTTACCCGATCACGCCGGCATCGGACATCCTCCATGAGCTGTCGCGTCACAAGAACTTCGGTATCAGAACCATGCAGGCCGAAGACGAGATCGCAGGGATAGGGGCAGCACTCGGGGCCGCTTTTGGAGGCCACCTTGCCGTCACCACAACTAGCGGGCCAGGTCTGGCTCTTAAGTCCGAGACGATGGGTCTTGCGGTAAGCCTTGAACTGCCGTTGCTCATCGTGGACATTCAGCGCGGTGGGCCCTCAACCGGTCTACCCACGAAGACCGAGCAGGCAGATCTTCTGCAGGCGCTCTATGGTCGCCACGGCGAGTCCCCGATCCCAATAGTTGCCCCATACAGTCCGGCACGCTGTTTCGACGCGGCGATTGAAGCTGCGCGCATTGCACTCAAGTACCGCACACCGGTGATCTTGTTGTCCGACGGTTACCTAGCCAATGGCTCCGAGCCGTGGCGGCTGCCGGACGTGGCATCGTTGCCGGATATCTCGGTGACCTATACCACCGAACCCAACCACATGAATGACTCCGGTGAAGCCGATTTCTGGCCCTACCTCAGAGATGATGAAACACTTGCTCGCCCGTGGGCAGTGCCGGGAACACCAGGATTGGCGCATCGCATCGGTGGTATCGAGAAACAGGACGGTACCGGCAACATCTCCTATGACCCGGCCAACCACGAAAAGATGATGCATCTTCGTGCAGACAAGGTTGCCGGTATCGCCAAGGACATTCCTTTGGCGCAGCCTCTTGGCGATGTCGATGACGCTGAGATCCTTGTTGTCGGCTGGGGTTCAACCTGGGGAGCGGTCGACGGTGGAGTCAACCGCTGTCGAGCTCGCGACAAGAAGGTGGCCTATCTGCAGATCACCCACCTGAACCCGTTCCCGGCCAACCTCGGCGAGATCCTCAAGCGCTATCCCAAGGTGCTGGTACCGGAACTAAATCTCGGCCAGCTCTCGCGGATACTGCGTGCCGAGTTCTTGGTGGACGCCAAGTCGGTGACCAAGGTTCAGGGTGTTCCCTATACAGCAAGCGAACTAGAGGCGGCGATCATGACGGAGTTGGAAAATGACTGATCTGCTCGAAGTGCAAACATCGCCCAAGGATTGGGCAAGCGACCAAGAGGTCCGTTGGTGCCCGGGATGCGGGGACTATTCGATCCTCAAAGCCGTTCAGATCGCCCTTTCAGAACTGGGCGGCAAACCCGACGAGACGGTGTTTGTGTCAGGAATTGGTTGCGCAGCTCGCTTCCCGTACTACATGAATACCTATGGCATGCACTCCATCCACGGCCGTGCACCCGCAATCGCGACGGGTCTTGCCCTGTCACGAAGCGATCTAGATGTGTGGGTCGTCGGCGGTGACGGAGACATGTTGTCCATTGGCGGTAACCACCTGATTCACGCCTTACGCCGCAACGTGAACCTCACGATCTTGATGTTCAACAACCAGATCTATGGCCTTACCAAAGGTCAGTACTCACCTACGAGCGAGGTGGGCAAGGTCACCAAGTCAACGCCGTTTGGTTCGCTTGATCAGCCGTTCAATCCGATCAGTGTTGCGCTCGGCGCAGAGGCCACATTTGTTGCACGCACCCACGACATGGATCGTCGCCACATGGTGGAGACCTTCAAACGGGCTCGCAATCACAAAGGCGCATCGTTTGTTGAGATATTCCAGAACTGCAATGTCTTCAACAACGGAGCGTTTGAAACCATCACCGGTAAGTCTGTACGGGACGACATGACCATCCCGCTCGTACACGGCGAGCAGATTCGCTTCGGCGCCGACAAGGAACTCGGTGTGGCGCTCAGCC
>JAGQSI010000283.1 GCA_020439605.1 Acidimicrobiales bacterium
TCGCCCGCAGGGCCGCTACCGCAGAGCTGTGGTCACCTGCTGTTACCAGCGACTCCCCAACCAGTACGGCGTCGTAGCCAGCCTCTGCCAATACCCTCGCGTCGGGGACCCCACGCACTCCAGATTCCGCCACCCGAACAACACCGTCGGGCATTTGAGGTGCCATTCTCACGGCACGATTGGTATCCACCTCAAAGGTGACAAGGTCACGCTGGTTCACACCTACCAAAGATGCACCAACCGCCATGGCTCGTTCGAGCTCTGCCTCGTCATGAATCTCGACCAGAACATCAAGTCCGATCTCCTTGGCCAACTCATGCATGTCTGCAAGCTCAACATCGTCGAGCGCCGCTGCTATGAGCAGCACACAATCTGCGCCCATGAGCCGGCAATCACACACATCGGCTAGCGACACGGTGAAGTCCTTGCGAAGTACGGGGACAGCCACGGCAGCTCGAGCCAGTTGAAGGTCCTGCACAGAACCTGCGAACCACTGCTCATCTGTGAGCACGGATAGACAGGTTGCGCCACCGTCGACATATTGCGAGGCCACGAGAGCCGGATCCAGCGATCGGTTCAGGTCTCCCTTTGATGGAGATGCCCGTTTGATCTCAGAGATAACGGCCAAACCGTCGCTGTCTCGAATGGCCTTCTCAAAGCCCCGAGCAGGTCTTGCACTCAGTGCTGTGTCGATAAGACCTTCGATGGAACGAGTGTCTTTGGCGGCAGCCTCACGATGGGCAGCAAGAATTTTATCCAGGTAGGTGGCCACGAATCGACGGCATTCAGCTCGAACGGCCGCGAGCCATCTCCACGAGGCTCATCAAGATGACCATCCCAATAGCCACGATGACACACATGGCTCCGAGTGCGACGAGTGGGCGGATGCTGTAGATGAGCCCGCCAAGGCCGCTCAGCGCTGCAACCACCAGCAAGACGATCGGCACAGTTCTGGCCGCACCTGTGAGCGGTTTGGCAACGGGGTCTGGTTCTACATCGTCGGTCTCGTTGGCCCAGCCCTGATAGTCGTTCATCCAGCGATCGTCGCCGGCACGGGGCGTCCAGCCCTTGCCCGGGGGGACTTCAGGGTCTTCGGTGACGATGGGTTTTCCGGTGCCTGGACCGGCCCAAGACCTGGTTCTGTCGAATGCAGCACGGGTGGTCTCGTTTCCGAGCACCTCCCAGGCACGGTTGAGCACCTGCATCTGCGACACATGATGTTCCTTGGTCGCATCGTCATCGCTGGCATGAAAATCCGGATGATGCTTTCGAGCCGCCGCCAAATAGGCGCGACGAATCTCGGTTACCTCGGCATCTGGCGATACCCCAAGCGCTTCGTAATGATCCAAGATTCCCAATCGTAGATCGCTAGCAACACTCAGAAGTGAGAGGCAGCATTCTGATGGTGCAAGAACTTGATCCAGCCGCTGCTGGGAGCGGCTCTTCTCCTAGCTCTACAGAGCGTGCAAGATAGGCCAACGCCACTGAGAGATCTGGGTTGATATTGGTTGAACTGGTGAGAGTTCCAACGTCGTCTGTTCCGATCGATACAGCCGATCCAGCAAGTGGCGCCGGACCCTCTACCACGACTCCCACCAGCCGCTGGGGAACGTTGCCACCTCTCGAATCAATTCTGGCCACGAGCTCTTGTCCGGTGTAGCAACCCTTGGTGAAGCTCACAGAAGCATCTATTACCCATTGGCCAACAGCAGCCGGAATGGTGTCGGTTGTTAGTTCTTTGCCCCACGCCGGGGTACCCGAACAGATCCGAACTGCTTCAAGGTCCGCAATGGAGCCAACCTCGAAGGGCACCGCGAGGTTTGCCTCGCTGGGATCCGAAACTCGCAACAGGTCGCTGCCTGAGAGCCACGGCGGCGCCAAGGGGAGCCCGTTGCCAACGTTGGCTCTACGAACAGCCAAGGTTGCGACGTTGGTCTCAAGGCCGATATGGGCGTCAGTTCGAAGCAAGAACCGGCTCAGTCTGGTCTGCCACACATCTCCGGCACCGGGGTCCACATCGATTTCGAAATGCTGTGCGCTGATGCGGTGGACCCGTCCCCAGCCATCGACCTTGCCCTGAGGGGCAAGTACAAACGAAAAGCGGCTCTCACCAACGCCGATCGATGAAATGTCCTGACTGAGCTGGCCTTGGAGATATTTCTCAGCGTCTGGACCTTCGATGGTGAGCACATCTCTGGTTGTGGGAACCACCAGAGCCGTCGCCATGGCCTCTGGTGAACTCACTGAGCTTCCTTACGCGCTGCAGTCATGCGACGCGCAGTGGGCACAGCAGCTAGCAGCGCCCGGGCTTTGTTACGGGTCTCAAGTTCTTCATGTTCTGGGACCGAATCCACAACTACCCCGGCACCGGCTTGAATGCTGGCTCGCCCGTCGGGCAAGCAGACCATCGTGCGAATAGCGATAGCGGTATCGATGTTGCCTGAGAAGTCCAGGTAGCCGACCACTCCAGCGTATGGACCGCGTTTGGTGGGTTCGAACGAATCAATGATCTCCATGGCCCGCACCTTCGGGGCGCCAGAGACCGTTCCTGCTGGCAGTGTGGCCCGCAGTACATCTATTGGGCCAAGTCCTTCTCGCAACTCACCAACCACCTGTGACGTCATGTGCATCACGTGGCTATATCGCTCAAGCGTCATCATCTCGGTCACCTTCTCGGTGCCGTAACTCACCACTCGTCCCAAATCGTTTCGGGCCAGATCGACGAGCATCACATGCTCTGAGATCTCCTTGGGGTGTTCTCTGAGT
>JAGQSI010000284.1 GCA_020439605.1 Acidimicrobiales bacterium
GGAGTCACCGGTCCTCGTGGAGTCACCGGTCCTCGTGGAGTCACCGGCCCTCGTCGCGTCAGCTGAACCAATGGCGTGAGCGCCGCCGTCCACATGGACAATTTCGCCCGTGGTGGCACCGAACCAGTCCGACAGCAGTGCCACTACAGCCTTGGCGGTTGGTTCACGATCCTCAACATCCCAGCCGAGCGGGGCCCGGGACTGCCACACCTCGTCGATGGCGGAGAATCCCGGGATCGAGCGGGCGGCCACGGTTCGAAGAGGTCCGGCCGCCACTAGGTTCACTCGCACCCCAGACGGGCCGAGGTCCCGTGCGAGATACCTGGCCGAGGACTCAAGTGCAGCCTTCGCCACGCCCATCCAGTCATAGGCCGGCCATGCGAGCGATGCATCGAAGTCCAGCCCAACGATGGACGCATCGCTACTCAACATTGGCCGCACAGCCTTGGCCAGAGCAGGGAATGACCATGTCGAAACCTGCAGCGCTGTAGCCACTTCGTCCCAACTTGCAGCGAAGAGTCCATCGTCCTGGCCGAGGCAGTTGGCGGGGGCGAAACCGATCGCATGGACCACACCGTCGAGGCGATCGATGTGCTCGCTCAAGCGTTGCTCAAGCAAGCCGAAATCAGCTTCGGATGAGACATCTAGTTCAACAACCGGTGGCGTGATGGGGAGTTTGGCGGCGGCACGTCGAGTGGTGGACATGGCCCGACCAAACGATGACAACACCACATTCGCGCCTTGTTCCTGAGCCACTCGGGCGCAAGTGAACGCAATGGAAGACGGGGTAAGGACCCCAGTAATGAGGACGTTGCGCCCCTCAAGCAAGGTCACGTGACCTCACTCCTTTGACTTGCGGCGCCGCAGCGCATCCCTCTTCGAGGTCTTCTGCGGTGTGGGTTCAGGCTCCGCTGGCTGGCGTGGAGGCGGGCTGAGTGGGCCAACGTGTCGGCGAGGGGGAGGCATTTGCGCTTGGGGTCCGCTGTCATCTTTGGGTGAAGCATTGGAACCGCTGCTCGATGCCGGTTTCCCTCCAGAGCCATCAGCTCCGGCTCCGCCACCGGCGCCTGGGTTGGTGGCCCATGGGGCTGACAGTGCGGCAGCCTCTTCGGCTTGTCGAAGTAGGACATCGGGGGGAGGGGTGGCACGGGGGGTGGCTGAGGGAGCCGGGCGATCGACCGAGACTGGTGGCCGAGGCGTAGGAGCGGGTCGGGAAGCTGGCTGGGCTGGTTGAGTCGGTGTGGAAGCGGCGGGTTGGGCCGGGGTTGGTCGAGCTGGTGGAGGTGTCGACCCCTGTCCGCTAGATGGCGCAGGACTCGCGCCAGCACCTGGCCCGGTCGGCGTGCCCGATGTGCTCGACGGGGCTGGTGTGGACGATGCCGCAGGCTGGGACTGAGGAGTTGCTGGCGGTCTGGACGTTCGTCTGACAGGCGGCATCGCGGGCAGATCGGGCGCCTTGAATCGAGAACCCCCGACCCCGGAACCCCCGGCACCAGAACCCCCGACCCCAGCACCCCCGGCCCCAGAACCCCCGCCGGTCGAGGGCGCCACTGCCACAGGACGTGGTTGGGTGGACGTTGGGAGAGGGTCTTCGGGAAGGATGTCGCCGTTGTCGAGCACCGACGCCCGGGTCAGTTCGTCGAGAGCAGACCGGAGTCGACCGGGGTTCCATCCGAGCGTGCTGAGCAAGGCGTTGGTACTCGTGGCGGCCGACAACGCCACCACCACGCTCCACGCATCGTCGCCGAGAACCACTTCGCCCGTCGAGGACTCACGCAGCGCCACTGGCCGTTCTCGCCATGCGCCCAACGTGCGGTCCCCATGGGACTGGGACCTGGCTTCCAGCAGCAGTGACGGCACCTCCCAGGACCACATGCCACGGTTGGAGGCGTGGCCGAGGGGGTCCAGGTAGTACCAGCCTTCGGTCACGTCGAGGACATGGGAGATCAGGGCCACAACCTGCTTGCGGGCCTCGTCCTCGTCGAGGGGCATGGCCACGTCGCAGGCTTCGTCGCCAGTTCCGACAGCGGCGGCATATACCCGCCCGGCGTCGACGTGGAACGTGACCGG
The DNA here is from genome assembly GCA_020439605.1 of Acidimicrobiales bacterium. Lineage (GTDB taxonomy): Bacteria > Actinomycetota > Acidimicrobiia > Acidimicrobiales > Iamiaceae > Aquihabitans. The sequence goes on from JAGQSI010000284.1 coordinate 2,071, forward strand.
TGTTTCGCCGTGTATCTCGACGCTGCCGGTGATCTGTTGCGCGGACACCTGGCGAAGTACCCACTCGGGTGGGTATTCGTCGAGGGGCCCTTTGCGCATCATCGGATCGGCACCAGCCGTAGCGAGTCTGTGGCCTGGCCGGGATACTCAGCCGATCCCGATAACACCGCCACAAGATCGCCCCGGCGGATCAGCCCCGCCTCCCGGGCCTGCTCGATAGCCCGCGGGATCACATTGTCCGCTCGATAGTCCACATCTAGGTGCATAGGTGTCGCCCCCCACGACAAGGTGAGTTGTCTCAGCGTTTGTTCGTCCACTGAGAACCCAATGATCTTTGCTTGAGGACGGAATCTAGCAATAGATCGCACTGTGAAACCGGTAAGGGTGATGCACAAGATGGCGCTGGCGCCGGTTTCGAGTGCGGCACGCCATGCAGCATTGGACATTCCGAGGGTGACGGTGTCGTCCACGTGGGGTTGCATCGTTGATGCGATCTTGTGGACCTTGGCGCCCCAATCGTCGTAGTCGAACTCGTCATCTGCTCGTGCAGCGATGCGTGCCATGGTGGCCACAGCGTTGAGCGGGTTGTGCCCAATGGCTGATTCGCCCGACAACATGAGTGCGCTGGAACCGTCGAACACGGCGTTGGCGATGTCGCTGGCCTCGGCTCGGGTGGGGCTCGGGGCGGTCA
>JAGQSI010000285.1 GCA_020439605.1 Acidimicrobiales bacterium
GGGGAGTCGACCCTTGACGTGGGTGGACACGATGCTGCGGATCAGATGAGGCGATACGTCGATTGGTGGAGAAACGGCTACTGGTCCTCAACTGGACGCTGTTTCGACATAGGCAACACGACCGTTCATGCCTTGAGCCGTTTTGAACGCACAGGCGCGGTCATTGATGACCCGATAGATCAGGATGCAGCAGCCAACGGTTCCTTGATGCGCCTGGCACCGGTTCCCATTCGCTGGCATGGCGATATCGAACTAGCAGCCGAGATGGCAGCAGAGTCCAGCCGGCCCACTCACCCTGCGGATCGTCCGGTGGATGCATGCCGGGTGTATGCGGCGATGACCGCGGCGTTGATCCAAGGGCGCGATACAGATGAAGTGTTCGCCGAGGACTTCTGGCAGTTCGGTCAACTGGACCCTCGGGTTGAGGCTGTCGTCCGAGGTTCGTGGCGGACCAAGGAGCCACCAGAAATCCGTGGAACCGGCTATGTGGTTGATGCGCTCGAAGCAGCCCTATGGGCAGTAGGTGGCGCAACTGGTTTCCGAGACGCAATCTTGCGTGCGGCCAACCTTGGCGATGATGCCGACACCACAGCTGCCATCGCCGGGCAACTAGCTGGGGCCCGATGGGGACTGTCGGGAATTCCGGTGAAGTGGCGTGAACAAATCACCGAGAGCGAACGGATCTCAGCCATTGCTGGTCGGCTCTATGACGCCGGGGCAGCGGTAGAGCCATCACATCCGTGGAGGCACGACGAAAGTATCCACGGGTACTGGGTTGAGCCGGGCGAGATTCTCGCCGGCGAATATCCGGGTAACCCTCACTCGGAGCAGATAGCACGTCGCAAGATGAACCTGCTCATAGACAACGGAGTGCGTACCTTCGTTGATCTAACCACTCCTGCAGACAAGATGGCGCCCTACCAGCACCTGCTCGACGAAATCGCCGAGCAACGAGGCCTGGATCTACAACGGCTGCAGTTTCCCATTCCCGATAACGGAGTTCTGGCGGTTGGTGACTATGACGAGATCGTGTCTGCGATACACGCCGGCGTGAGCAATGGTGTTGTGTACTTCCATTGTTGGGGCGGCATCGGGCGCACCGGCACTGTCGTTGGATGTTTGCTCGTGGAACGCGGCATGACGGCCCATGATGCGCTGGATCGTCTCAACGAACTCCGATCGGTCACACGAAAGAAGCACATGGCAGCGCCGCAGACCCCTGCGCAGTTCGATGTGGTCCACAAACGTGGGCGCTAGGACCCCAGCGAAGGGCTAGCTACTCGCACGCGACTCCATCGCCATCGCGATCCAGTTTGCGGGAGTACCCAGGTTCTCCTTCAAAGATTGGATCCGCCCCAGCAGTTCTAACCTCGGAACAGTTCTTGTAGTAAACGGAATCTGTAAAAGTTTGTGGGGGTGGCGGAGCGGTAGCTGGCGGTGCCGTCGGCGGTGGCAGGGTCGCCGGTGGTGCGGTCGTTGGTGGCAGGGTGGTTGGTGGTGCGGTCGTGGTCGTCAGATCGACATCTAAGGCTTTTGAGATCGGTTCGATTGACTCGGTCGTGGTGCTGGGGTCGGTCGTGTTGCTGGGGTCGGATGGGGCTGCGACTTTGACTGTGCACCCAACCAAAGCAAACGCCAGGGTTGCACCTACGAGACTCACCACTGGTTTCGATACTCGTCGATTCCTAGAAGTTCTGCGGCTAGGCACTGGATCTCCCCCTCTAGGGCAAGTCAATCTAGTTGGCTAGCGCTGAATCGATTACTTTCGCAGCGAGAAGATTGAGAATGATGAGACCGGTGCCGGCGAGGGTGAAGACCGGCCAGCTCAGTTTGTTTCCTACTGGCTGATGAAGACCGGCACTCCTAGCGGTAGCCCTAGCCTCACAAGTTCTTCAATGTCATCGTTGGCCAGTCGGACGCAACCATGCGAGACCGCTTGGCCGATGAGATCTGGGCGGTTGGTGCCGTGGATCCCCACCTGGCCATTGCCACCGGCAAACTCGGTCAAGGTGTCGGAATGCATGGCCAGACCAAAGGCGTATGGGCCATATGCCCCGTCGGGTTTGTTGTTATCAATCAGTTCCGTGACGAAAGTGCCATTGACCGGGGTTGGGTTCTCCTCGGTGCCCACCGCAATCTCGGCGGTAAAGACCCCGACCTTGTCCTTTTCGACCCGAAGCGTTCGTCCCCCTAGCTCAACGAAGATTCGAAACGGGGTCTTGGCAACAGTGACCGTGGATGACTGCACCCAGCCGGTGGAGCCGTTGGGGCGGGTGGGCAGAGCCACCTGATACCAGCCCGGGTGAGGGCGTGGGGCAGCGTTTCCAGCCTCGCCAACAACCGCGAACGTGGTGGGCGCGCCCATGTCCGTCTCGGCGGCGATCTCTACCCGTTGAAAATCTGTAGAGGGTCCAGAGTAGACGGCGGGCTCGCCGGTTGGAGTTGCGATCCAGCCGAGCAACTCGTCGGGAGTCAATATCCCGTCGTCAACTACCGGGGTGAGGGTGGTTGGGGTGCCGGAGATCGTGGACGAAGGAACTGAGGGGTCGAGCGTCCCCATGGTTGGGCGGTCTCCTGCGCATGCACCCATGAGGGAAATGGCCAGCCCGGTTGCTAGGAGCTTGATGGCAAATCTTCCCTTAGGCATGGCCTTGAGGGTAGTGGGTTTCTCAACTTGACCAGATAGTCAATAGAGTTTCTGGCTATGGAGATCAACGGGATCAGCGCAATTGTCACAGGTGGAGCA
>JAGQSI010000286.1 GCA_020439605.1 Acidimicrobiales bacterium
CTGGAATGGCTATGGCTAAGCGATCAGACCACCCACATTGAACTTGGGCCACTCGGCCCGACGGCGATCAAAGAACTACTCACAACCATCATCGAGGATCTGAGCCCAGTCGAATATGAGACCTTGGCCCATGACCTAGCGGAGCGAACCAAAGGTAATTCCTTGTTCCTCCGAGAACTGCTCCAAGCACTCAGATCTCGACTGGCTGCAGGCGAGAGTGCTTCCATCGAAGCACCCCCGCACCTACTTCGGGTTCTCGACGCCAGGATCGGCGCGCCCGACTCACCAGCTCGACAGGTGCTTTCAACAGTGTCGGTACTCGGGTCCTTACCGATTTCCATCCTTGCCTCGCTCTGTGATCGGGCAAGTATCGATGAGAGCGAACGGGGGTCATGGATCTCGGTGAGTGAAGATGGCCGCCGCTCTGTTCATCCGAGCCACCCGCTCTATGGCGAAGCCGTCCTCGGAGCCATGACCGCCACCGAGCGTTTCGCCGAGACAGAGCGAGTATCGATGAGGGTTCTTTCAGACGCTGGTGCAACCGCCAATGAGCGCCTACGAGCTACCGCTGCATTATCCGCTCAAGGCTCTGTGGTCGAGAGGTCACACCTAGTAGACGGAGCACAAACAGCCTTTGCCTCGCTCGATCATTCTCTAGCAATAGAGCTCGCGTCGCGAGCGCTCGACTCAGGTCCGTGTTTCGACGCCACTCTCGTTCTTGGAGCAGCGCTATCTGGAGCTGGAAGACCCGAGGATGCCGAGTCTGCGATTCGAGATGCACTGGCCTCAGCCAAAGACGACGACGAGTTGGCTCGTGGCGCTGGACGCCTATCGGTTCACCTGGTTGCTCATGGAGGTCGTATCGATGAAGCAGCCGCTCTGCTCGATGAAATAGAACCATTGATCACCGACGTCTCTGCTCGATCATTCCTCGCTGCAGACAAGGCCAAACTCGCATCGATTCGTGGCGATCTGACCAACATCGATGCCGGATCTTTCGAGGGCGACGACCTCGCCGCACTCAACTCGGCCATAGTCGGCGCCTACGCACAAGCAATGGCCGCAGATCCCCAGAACTGTATGAGAACCATTGAGCGAGCACTCCCACTCGCTGAGGCGCACCGCTCAATTCTTCCTTGGTCGAGCGAGCTGGTTCGCTTCAGTGCCACGTTCGCTGCGCTTTGTTCCCACGGACCAGCAGCAGCGCTTCGTGAAGCCGATGCGGGATTGCACCAAGCAGCCATCTCAACGGTTCCAACAGTCGGCACCTGGGCATTTCTAAGCGGGTTCTCCAATGCCGTAGGTGGCAACCTCCAAACCGCCTGTGAGTCATTGAGCCATGCAACCTCCGAGCTTGTCGACCATGACCTGATCAACGCCCGCCCAATCGCTATTGCAACCAAGGCATGGGTACTTGCTCAATCGGGGCAGAGCTCAAAGGCCCGGGACCTCATCGACACAGTTCTAGATGCCGCGGTGCTTGACGGTCGGGTGCGCGTACAGATCAGCGTTGCCGACGCATGGTGTGACTTCGCAGAAACAAGGACTCTGAACGATGCCACCGAGACCAAGCTTCTAACAGCGACCGACCAGGCTCTGGAAACAGCTCAGGTTCTCACTGCTGCAATTGTTCTAAACGAGCTTGTCCGTCTCGGCGGTGCATCAAGCGCAGTGGACAAGATGGACAAACTCGCTAAGTCCACGTCAAGGCCTTGGCTCATCTCGTTCGTACTGGAACGCGCAAAGGCAACCGCATCACCCAACAGTCGCAAGATGTCAGAGCTTGCAGCATCCGCCGCCACGAGCTGGCCGGTTGCAAGCGCGGAGATGAACCACTGGCTCTCGATAGAGGCCCAGCGCATGGGAGACGAAGCTGCAACCGCCCGACATCGCTTCGATGCGTTCCGTGCCAGCCAAGCGCTCGGTCCACTCAAACCAGTCACTTTGATCGACGTTGTAGACCCGCTAACTGCCAGAGAGCGCGAAGTTGCCATCTCGGTTGGAGCTGGTTTGAGCAACCGGGCGATCGCTGAACTCGGAGGTGTTTCGGTTCGAACCGTCGAAAACCAGGTGCAGAACGTGTATCGCAAACTCGGGTTGTCCAATCGGGGCGAACTCGGCGACCACTTCCAGAACTAACGTCGGTCCATGGCTATTGATTTCACGCTTTCGCCCGAACTTGAAGAACTCCGCATGCGAGTGCGGGCCTTTGTGGATGAAGTTGTACGCCCAACCGAAGCTGAACTCACAGACCCGGATCACATAGAAGATCGGGCGGAGTACATCGAGAAGCTTCTCGGTATGCGGGCCAAGGCCCAAGAGGCCGGCATCTGGCTGCCACACATGCCACCGGAGTGGGGAGGAATGGGTCTCGGCCACGTCGAGTTGGCCATGGTCCAGGCCGAAGCCGCAAAGACCTATTACGGACCGTTCGTGTTCAACTGCATGGCCCCCGACGAAGGCAACATGCACACCTTGTTGCACTGGGCCACAGACGAACAAAAGCAGAAGTATCTCAAGCCGTTGTGCGAAGGCATCGCGATGAGTTGTTTCGCCATGACAGAACCCGAGGTGGCCGGCTCGGACCCAACTCTCATCCGCACCACCGCTGTTCAAGACGGGGACGAATGGGTGATCAACGGGCACAAATGGTTCATCTCCAATGCCCGGCGTGCCAGCTTCGCCATTCTGATATGTCGGACTGAGGACAACCCGGATCTGCCCCAGGCCGCCAAC
>JAGQSI010000287.1 GCA_020439605.1 Acidimicrobiales bacterium
GACACCGCGGTAGCGCAAGGCGCGGGCACCAGGTCTTCGATCTCGACCGCTGCGCGTTATCTGGGCGCGGACCAGGTGTTGATCAGAAACGATCTGTTGACCGAAGAGATAGGTGGTCCGCCACCTTCTCGTGTGGTGGCCCAAGCAGAAGGTGACGCTGGGCTGGACCTGGTGAGCACCTACGGCAAAGCAGGGGTAGACACCATCCCAGGGTTGTCGGGGACCCCAACCAAGGATCAGCGTGACAGGGCCGGCGCAGACGCCAAGGTCTATCCCCTGAACATCTACGACGTTAAGAATCCGGGCCAACGGGTGGCCATTGCTGATACATCCGATCAGGTGATGGTGGTTGGTGACGGACAATCGTTTGTTGCACTGTCCCAGCTAGGAATCGTTGATGGCGCTCAGCCAGTGCGTTATGTCGCCGATCTTGACGACAAGGCATTTGCCAACGCTGTTGCGGCCGGCGGGCGAGTGGTATTGACCGACACGAATCGTCGCAGGGCATGGGACGTCAACCGTGCCGCCAACGCCACTTCGCCAACCCTTGACGCCCATGGAGACATCGACGCTGGCTCTGGAGCAACCACGACGTTGTGGCCAGACAACTCGGACCATCAGTCGGTGTCAGAATTGACCGGCGGGGTACGGGTTGGTTCATCTCGTCCCAGGTTCGGTTTCCATCCCTTCGGCCGCTCCAGCAACGCCTTTGATGGGGATCCAACCACTGCGTGGCTGAGCGGAGGTCTTTCAACCGCAGCAGGAAGCACGATCTGGATCGATCTACCGCAACGCCAACGAATCGAACAGATCACACTTCATCCCGCAAATACCGAGCCATCGAGTGTCATGGCGGTGAGAGTGCGGGTTGGATCAAAGAAGGTCATTGAAGCAATCACCCCCGGAGTCCCTGCCAAGGTGGATATTCAGCCGTCGGTAGCAGATCGGGTAGAGGTCACGATTCTCGATCAGTCGGAGGGAGCAAATCCGGTTGGTTTTACCGAGATCGACATCGATGGTCTAACGCTTCGAGATGTCACGAGAGTTCCTCTCACCCTGGGCAAGCTGACCACCAAGGCCTCGAGCGAGACCCGCCGTGCTCTTCGCCAGCTTCCGTTTGATGTTGTGTTAACTCGAGAACGCGGAACCGTCGAAGATCACGGCGACGATGAGGAAGCACAACTCAATCGACGCTTCGAACTAGTGGATGCAAGACGCTTCTCGTTTGCTGCGGAGCTATCGACCACAGGAGCAGATCCTGAGCTGGTGCAACGAGCAAAGGACGGCGAGACCGGTTGTGAACAGGTAGCACTACTCGACGGCGACTGGCTCACAGCCCGCATCACATCCACGAATGCGGAGCTAGACGCTGGGACGATTCGACTAGAAGGCTGTGAACCATTGGATCTCTCCAGCGGGAGCCATGAACTGCAGACAGTGTTTGGTTGGAGGCTGGATCAGGTCCACCTAGCTAGCGCCGGGTCTGAACCATTGAAGGAGCCCTCCGAAACAGAGCAGGTCAAGATACTCAGGAGAAGCGCCACAACCATCGAAATGGCCATCGGTGAGTCAAATGTGGGCGAACGAGTACTGAGACTGGGAGAAGCCTGGGACCCGCGCTGGACACTTAGCATCGACGGGAAAGACGCAGGGCTTCCCATCGTGGTGGATGGCTACTCATCTGGCTGGCTGATCGGCCCGGGGTCTCACCGTTTGGTGGCTCATTTCACTCCCCAGCGAGCTGTTGAGGTTTCCTTCGTCGCCTCTGCCGCAGGTCTCGTAGGAGTGAGCGCGCTGGCGGTGGTGCCTATCAACTCCTTGGTGCCACCGGTCGTCAGAATTCGCCGCAGGACCAAGGGTGACCCTGCCCCAGGAGCAGGTCCCAATGACCGCGACCAAACCAATCCAGAGCAAGGTTTGAAGCCATGAGAAGCGCAATCCGAGCGGCTCGTAGCGTTGGCATCTTCCTGATACTTGCTGGTGTTGGCCTAGCTCTTGATGGCTTCGTGGGCGCAGGGTCCGCTGTCTTTGTAGCTGCGGTGATCCTCGCTGATTTGCCTCGCCGTCATGTTGGCCTGGCCGGGGTGATCGCGTTGGCTCTCACCCCTCTGGCGGTGCTGGTGCAAGGCCTGCCAGACGACAACGAGGTCTCAGCCCTATTCGTCACCGACGCCATGATTGCTCACCACCTCGTATTCGTTGGCTTTGCTCTGCTGGCGAGCTGGGTTGTCATGGATGTCCGAGCCTCGCTGGGCGAGACCATCACCGAATTGCCATCAGACCCTGAGGACCCCATGCCCAAGCCTCTGGCATTGGCAGTGATAGGGGTGGTGGCCGCTCTGGCAGTCGTGGCAAGCGTCGCGGTGGTCCGGGTGTGAGTGAAGGATTTCGCCCAACAAAACTGCTCCACGGTTCGGCATGGATACTCGTTGGTCTTGCCATTCAGTCCGTTCTGGGGTTTGTCTTCTGGTTTGTTGCTTCCAGGGTTGCTTCTAGCGACGCAGTGGGCAACGCGTCGGCCCTATACACCGCTGTTCAGTTCATCAACTACGCCTCTGGCCTTGGTCTGACCGTTGCGCTCGCTCGCTTTGCGGTGGACCGAAGCTCTGATGCGGATTCGCTACTTGGCTGGTCCGTATTGGCCACGATCGTGTCCTCATTCGTTGGCGGAAGTCTGTATCTGCTCGTCAGTAACAGCGAGGCAACCGACCTGGTCTCGGGTTCTGTTCT
>JAGQSI010000288.1 GCA_020439605.1 Acidimicrobiales bacterium
ATCGTGGCCAAGTTCTCAGCACTTTGGCAGGCCTGCTCGCTCAACCCCGGCCCTTCAGCACCAGCCAGAAACACTACGGGACGTGAAGGGTCAAGCTTCGACGCGGTGGCTTGTAGCGATGCGCCACCCTTGGTGACGAGGGCAATTGTTTGGGCTTTCAGTCTGGTGAGCTCGGCGATCCCTTGAGGGATTGGGCCCAGGGCGCCGGTTGGAACCGCCATCACGTGGCCAAGCGATACTCGAATGGAGCGCCGGTAGAACGGGTCCGCACACGTTGGATCCAACAGCACAGAACTCGCTCCCAGAGCTGCACAGTTCCGGTAGATAGCACCGAGGTTCTCGTGGTCATTGACTCCTTCAAGAGCGACATTCAGGGAGGGTTTGGTGGGTTGGATCAGTGAAGTCGCTGGTGGCACCGCTCGCCGTTGAACAGAGGCCAGAATTCCTCGGTGAATGTCGAACCCAACCACTTGCTGCAGCACCGCAGGTGCCGCTACAACCACTCGGTGGGCATGGGGAGCCAAGCGTTCAGTGAATCGTTCTGCTGCTTTGGGTGATAGGGCGATTGCTCGGATCTGCCATTGCGGCAGGTCCAGCAGCCGCTCAAGAGCAAGCGCACCTTCGACAACGAAGTAGTTGCCGCTGCGTTCGACAACGCGACGCTGGGCCGGATCATTCAAGGCTACGAAGTCCCCAAGGAGCGGATGGCTCGGGTCCTCGGTTGTATCGAAGGTCATGGGCCTAGTGCGACAGGTAAGGGTCGTAGCTATCGAGAGTACGCCAGACCTCGTCACGGCTAGCTGAGGGCAGACGAAGGACGGTTTCTTTGATCCCGAGAGACTCGTAGTGCTCCAACTTGCCCTTGTCCGGCAACGTGCCGAAAGGGATCACGGTGAAATCGCTAGCCGGGCGTCCCACTCGCTGCCCAGCAGCATGCAGTTTGGCCATGGCATCGCCCACGCCAGCCCCACCTACAGGGATCCAGCCATCGGCAAACTCGGCGATGTGCTCGAACAAGATCGGCCCTGGTGCGCCACCGACCAAAACGGGAACACCCGACCTGCCCCGAATCTGCTGGGCGGGTTTGGGCCACGCCCATGACGGGGAGAGGTTCACATGTTCGCCGTGAAAGGACGCTTCTTGTTCGCCCCATAGTTCTTGCATGGCCAGAACCCGCTCCCGCACAACAGCACGCCTCGTGGCCTTTGAGCCGCCGTGGTCTTCAAGTTCCTCGATGTTCCAGCCATATCCCACTCCGAGTGTCACCCTCCCGTTGGAACAATGGTCAAGGGTGGCTACTTCCTTGGCGGTAACGATCGGGTCTCGCTCAGCCAATAGGGCAATGCCGGTGCCCACTCGCAGCTTTGTGGTTACCGCAGTGATCATCCCCATGGTTACGAACGGATCCAAGCAACGCTTGTACTCCTCGGCGATGGGTTCACCCATCGGGGCAGGCGTGGTGCGGCTGGTTGGGATGTGGGTGTGTTCAGGTAGCCACAACGACGAATAGCCCCTCGATTCCACCTCTTTGGCAAGCTCTACGGGATCCACACTCTGGTCGGTGAGGAAGATCGTTACGCCAAGTTCCATACTGTGACAGTAACCTGACGAACCGTCAGAAACCCGAGTGGTAGCGAAACAGGAGAACGTTGGACATGGGACACCTTTGCGACGGACGAGTAGTTGTAATCACTGGAGCAGGGCGCGGTATCGGACGTGCACACGCTCTTGAGTTCGCCCGCCAAGGAGCCAAGGTCGTCGTCAACGACATTGGCGCTGAACTAGACGGTTCTGGTGGTTCGACAGGTCCTGCCGGTGAAGTCGTCGAGACAATTCGTGCCGCTGGTGGCGAGGCAGTGGCCAACGGTGCAGACATCTCAACCTGGGAGGGTGGCGCAGACTTGGTGAAAGCTGCGATCGATGCCTTCGGTGACCTCCATGTGGTGGTGAACAACGCTGGAGTTGTTCGGGACCGCATGTTCGCCAACGCCACCGAGGACGAATGGGATCTCACGATGCAGGTCCATCTGAAGGGGCACTTCACCACGGCTCGCCACGCGGCGGCCTACTGGCGCGACAAGGCCAAGGCCGGCGACAAGGTGGACGCTCGGATCATCAACACCAGCTCTGGTGCTGGGTTGCTCGGCTCTATTGGCCAGGCTGCCTACTCGGCTGCAAAAGGTGGGATCTTGACGCTCACTCTCGTGCAAGCTGCGGAGCTGGGTCGCTATGGCATCACCGCCAACGCCATCGCTCCTGCTGCGCGTACTCGCATGACCGAGAAGGTCTTCGCCGATTCCATGGCAGCGCCCGATGATCCAGACGCATTCGATGAGATGGCCCCCGAGAACGTCTCACCTTTGGTGGTCTGGCTCGGCTCATCAGATTCCGCAGCAGTAACAGGGCGAGTCTTTGAAGTAGAGGGCGGCAAGGTGTCTGTGGCCGACGGCTACCAGCACGGGTCCGTAGTGGACAAAGGTGCTCGCTGGGAGCCGATCGAGGTGGGTGAGGCCGTGACTCGGTTGCTCTCTGAGGCCCCTGCGCCGGCGCCTGTCTACGGGGCCAGCTGAGTTCAAGGCCGATTTGATTCACGGGTTGTGAACCGCACAAGCGTACCCCTTGACGAGCGCAGTTCTTAGGTTTTGAGCATCCCCCCGTTGGGCGGACACCTCGTATAGGAGGAAGTCCATGTCCACGAAGAAGAAGCGGCGGGGTCGCCCGT
>JAGQSI010000028.1 GCA_020439605.1 Acidimicrobiales bacterium
TGCGTCACTGTCACCGTTGGCTCACCAGCTCATCGCAGGGCTGTGAGCGTTTCCTAATCCGGGAAAATCAGTGCATGCGAGGTCCACCTCGAACCTCGAACCATGTCGAAACGTGGCTGATCGTGACTAATCGTCGAAGGCGGTCCGCACGTAGTTCTGGATAGCTGCGAGGTCATGGGGCATCTGAACCAGATGTTCCCGACGCTCGAAAAGGTCATGTAGATGATCTGGGAGTTCGGGTCTGATCCCGATAGCTGCCTCGACCGCATCGGGGAACTTGGCCGGATGCGCTGTGGCCAAACAGATCATCGCAACGTCTCGGTCTCGTCTCACCTGCCTGGCTGCAGCGACGCCAACAGCGGAGTGAGGGTCAAGCACCGTGTCAGTGATCTCGTGGGTGCGGCGGATCTCGGCACGGGTGGCTTCGTCATCGAACGCGGCACCATCGAACACCTCGGTTACTCCGGCCAAGCGGGTGTCACCGGTTTCGAAACGCCCGAAGTCACGGAACTGCGCCATCTGCTCGCTCAACACGTCAGGGTTGCGTTCATAGAGCTCGAACAGCAAGCGCTCAGCGTTGGAGGAAACCTGGATGTCCATACTTGGGCTGATGGTTGGGTGCACACCGGTCTTTTCCATTACCCCGGTCTGCAACCATCTGGTCAAGATGTCATTGGAGTTTGAACCGACCACCAACTGGCTGATCGGTGTACCGGTGTGGCGAGCAACCCAACCGGCAAAGACGTTGCCGAAGTTGCCGGTGGGTACCGAGAACGCAACTGGTCCACCGCCGCCAACGGAGCGAGCCGCAGTGACGTAGTAGACCACTTGGGCCATTACCCGAGCCCAGTTGATGGAGTTCATGGCCGAAAGGCCAACATCCTTGCGAAACACTTCATCGGCAAACATTGCCTTGACCATGTCTTGACAGTCATCGAATGTGCCGTCCACAGCAACGTTGCGCACGTTGGGCTCGTCGACGGTGGTCATCTGTTTGCGCTGGACGTCGCTCACGCGCCCTGCGGGGTGCAGAACCACGATGTTCAGATTGGAGCGACCGCGGCATGCCTCAATTGCCGCCGAGCCAGTATCACCGGAGGTCGCGACCACGATGGTTGCGCGCTCGCCCCGTTTGGTCAGTTCATGGTCAAAGAGTCGTCCGACAAGTTGAAGCGCGACATCCTTGAAGGCGATGGTTGGACCCCAGAACAGCTCGAGTAGCCAAAGGCCGTCGTCTAGGGGTCGCACGGGACAAACGTCGGGGTGACCGAAGGTTGCGTAGGCCTCGGTGACCATTGCGCGCAGTTCATCGACGCTGAGCGACGGTGCCACGTAAGGGGCCATCACAGATACAGCGGTGTCCACATAGCTCGTGTCGAAGCCCAGCTTCTCCTGGGTAGGCCACTGCTGAGGCACATAGAGCCCACCATCTGTGGCGAGTCCAGCAAGCAATACGTCCCCGAATTCGAGTTCGGGGGCCTGGCCTCGGGTTGAGACATAACGCATGTCAGTGGACCTCATCGTCGCCGATAACGCGCAGGACCGAGGTGATCTGATGAATCACCTCAAGTTCCCGCAGGTCATCAAGGGTGGCCTGCACATCTGCTTCACGGGCCTGATGGGTGATGAAGATGAGGCGGGCATCTGCACCAACGCCTTCTTGTTCCAGTGAACGGATGGATACTCCATGACGCTCGAAGGCCTCGGCTACAGCACGCAACACTCCCGGCCTGTCCAAGACATCGAGGTTGACGTAGTAACTGGATTGAAGTTCGTCGATCGGGCGGATCGGCTTGCGCCCCAACGTCAGAAGGTCCGCTGAGGTGCCCTTGCGGAGATTCACCGCGGCATCTACCAGGTCTCCAAGAACAGCCGAGCCTGTGGGATCGCCACCGGCTCCACGCCCATAGAACATGAGGTCTCCAACCGCAGCACCTTCCACGAACACGGCGTTGAAGGAGTCTCGGACTCCGGCCAAGGGGTGGGACTTGGGCACCATTGCTGGGTGAACCCGAACAGCAACTTCTGATTCCGAACCCTCAACCTCGATCAATTCTGCGATGGCTAGCAGCTTGACGACGTAGCCAAGGCGATCTGCGAACTCGATATCTGTGGCGCCGATATTGGAGATGCCTTCGTGGTAGACGTCTCCTGCCACCACCTTGGCCCCGAAAGCAAGGCTCGCCAAGATCGCAGCTTTAGCACCGGCGTCGTAGCCCTCCACATCTGCGGTTGGGTCTCGTTCGGCATAGCCAAGTTGCTGGGCTTCCGCGAGGGCTTCGGCATAACCCGTGCCTTGCTCGGACATCCGGGTGAGAATGAAGTTGGTGGTGCCATTGACGATGCCCATGATTCGCCGGACGTCTTCGCCAACGAGGGACTCACGCAACGGGCGCAGAATTGGGATACCACCAGCGACCGACGCTTCAAAGAGCAGATCCACGCCGGCTTGCGATGCCGCCGCAAAGAGTTCGGCACCGTGGTTGGCCAATAGTTCCTTGTTTGCGGTGACCACCGGTTTACCGTTTGCCAGCGCGGTGAGAATCAGCTCACGTGCTGGCTCAATACCGCCAATCACCTCAACGATCACATCGATCGAAGGGTCAGACACCAACTCGCCAGAATCCCGGGTGAGAATCGAATCGTCTAGGTCTATCGGGCGTTTGCGAGTGAGGCTGCGCACCGCAACCTTTGCCACCTCGAGGGTTACTCCCGTGCGAGACGAGATCTCCTCTCCCCGCTCTTGCACCAGTGCCACGAGCGCAGCACCAACATTGCCGCAGCCCAGTACACCTACTCTCACTACAGATTTGGCCTCTTGGTCGGTCACGGTGCGCAAGGCTATCGGTCCGCCACGTCGGTGCAGAGCAGATCCGCATCGGTTTCACGTCTGATGACGAGTCGGGCCTGCCCATCGCGAACGAACACGACTGCAGGACGATGCAACAAGTTGTAATTGCTGCCCATCGAACGCCCATAAGCACCGGTAACCGGCGTAGCAATCAAATCGCCAACCTCGAGTCCCGGGGGGACCTTGGCTTCTGGGACCAGGACATCACCAGACTCGCAATGCTTTCCGACGAGACGAACAACTTCGCTGCGATCGGCTTGAACCCGGGCGGGATCAAAGGTCTCATATCCAGACCCGTAGAGCGCCGGACGAGGATTGTCGACGAACCCGCCGTCGCAGGCCACGAAACGGCGGATGCCGGGCACGTCCTTGATGGTGCCCACCCGATAGAGCGTGACTGCAGCCTGGGCAGTAATGGAACGCCCTGGTTCCGCGCTAACCCGAGCGGTGATACCAGCGCGTTCACAGGCTCTACGCACTACCTCACCCCATTCGGCGATGGAAGGAGCCTGTTCACCTTCAACGTAGGCAACTCCGATACCACCACCTATCGACAGCTCGCTCACGCCTGACGCGTTGACGAACGGGGCGAGAACTTCGATGGCTTGTTCGAAGAAGCCAGCCACAAACACCTGAGATCCGATGTGGGCATGAAGGCCGATCAGTTCCACACCGGAACTGGCGCGGGAGCGTTCCACAGCCCTTTGGGCGTCGCCGACCTTCAGACCGAAACCAAACTTCGAGTCGTCCTGACCGGTCATGACGAACTCATGGGTGTGGGCCTCGACACCCGGGGTGATTCGCAGCAGAATCCTCGCCACCTCACCGTCTTCGCGATGTAGGAGCTCCAGACGGTCGAGTTCGTCGAAGCTGTCTACGACGATTCGACCCACACCAGCACGCCGAGCAGCTCGCAGCTCATCGCAACTCTTGTTGTTTCCGTGGAACACGAGGCGCTCAGCCGGTACATCTGCCGCTAGTGCCACCGCGAGTTCCCCACCGCTCGCAACATCGAGGTGCATTCCTTCTTCGTGGGCCAGTCGAGCCATTGCCCGACACAAGAATGCTTTGGTTGCGTAGGCGACACCGTCTCCAAAGGCATCCGCCGCTTCACGGCAACGATCGCGTAGATGCTGCTCGTCGTACACAAACAACGGGGTCCCGTATTGCTCTGCGAGCTCTCGCACGTCACAGCCACCGATTATCAGTTGCCCTTCGCTGCCGACTTCAGCGGAATCCGGAAGAAGATTGCGGGGAAGAACGCTCATAGCTGCTCCGGAGCGCTGACACCGAGAAGGTCAAGACCGATCGACAGACCGACCCGCGCTGCCTCCACGAGTTGAAGCCTCGCATCTGCCAGCTCTGGCGCCACGTCATCGGCCACTACATAACAATCGTGGTAGAAGCCGTGGAAGGTGCCGGCAAGTTCTCTAACCCAGGTTGTGATGCGGTGAGGCGCTCGATCCCTAGCTGCAATGGCCACGACGTCTGGGAACTCTGAGAGTGATCGCAGAACCTCAAGTTCGCGTTCGTGCACCAACAGTGCCAGCGAGGCGTCCGCCAACGGTCCCCGCACAATGCCGGTCTCAGCGGCCTTGCGGGCAATTCCATGGATGCGGGCATGGGCCATCTGGACGTAGAAGACAGGATTGTCCATGCCTTGGCTTGCCACCTCCGCTAGGTCGATGGTCTGACGAGAGTCGATGGATTGGAGCAGGTAGGTGAGCCGCGCAGCATCTGCCCCTACCTCATCTATGACGTCACGAAGCTCGATGACGGTTCCTGCACGCTTGGAAAGCCGCACTGGTTCACCGTCTTTGAGCAGGTCCACCAACTGGGTGATTTCAACTTCGAGCTTGTCCGCGTCCTCGCCCAGCGACGCCATGGCTGCCTTCATTCGCACGATGTAGCCATGGTGATCTGCGCCCCAAACGTTGATGAGACGATCAGAGCGGGAGAACTTGTCTCGGTGATAGGCAATGTCTGGAAGCAGATAGGTGTATTCACCATCGCTCTTGACCAGCACACGGTCCTTGTCATCACCAAAGTCCGTTGAACGCAGCCAGGTCGCACCATCGGCTTCATAGGCAACACCACGGCTCAACAATTCGTTGAGGGTCGTTGTGATGGCGCCACTGTCCACCAGAGACATTTCAGAGAACCAGCGGTCGAATACGACACCGAACGAACCAAGCACCTCTTTTTGGTCCTCGATCGCACGCTGCTTGCCCCACTCGACAGGATCGACCCCGTCGGGCATCTCGGATGCCCAATCCACGATGTATTGACCCAGATATCCCTCTTCAGGTGGTTCTTCGCCTGCTTTGCGGGCCGCGAGAGACTCCCCGAACCGGGCCATCTGGACACCACGGTCATTGATGTAGAACTCGCGTGTCACCTGATGGCCTGTGCGCTCCAGCAACCGGGCCAAGGAATCGCCGTGCGAAGCACCTCTGGCATGGCCGGCGTGAACGGGGCCTGTGGGATTGGCGGACACGAATTCAACGTTGACCCGCTCGCCAGCACCAAGGTCAGGGGCGGCGTAGCCGTCTGCACCGCCTTGAACCACCTCAACGAGAACGTCATGAAGCCATGTGGGCTTCAACCTGAAATTGATAAAACCTGGGCCAGCTATCTCCACCGAGTCGACATGTGCCAGTTCGTTCGAGGCAAGGTAGGTGGCCAGTTCTTGAGCCAACTCACGAGGGTTGCGACCAGCCCGTTTTGCTGATGCGAGCGCCACGTTGGTGGACCAGTCGCCATGTTCACGATTGGCAGGGCGTTCCAGCTGGATCGACTCCGGTAGGGGGTCGACGCCCAGCGCCTCGAGCGCGCCGAGCACTCCAGCAGCGAGATCATCGCGAATCACGAGGTGTCCTTCCGAGTGTCAGTGGCGAGGTTGCAGGCTACGCCCGTGTACACCAAGTGCCCCAACTGATTTAGCCATACCCGACCAGTGGAGCCAGCCAACAACATGAGTTGCTCAAAGGTTATAGATCACCGCTTGGCAATTGGCGATGTAGGCGATAGTTGGGCTGGCCTTCGCCCTGATCTAGGGTTGCATACCCCGCCCTCGTAGCTCAGGGGATAGAGCATCGCCCTCCGGAGGCGTGTGCGCAGGTTCGAATCCTGCCGAGGGCGCAAGTGTGATGCGCTAGACATGGCGCCCATCCCTTAGCTCGGCAGCTGGTTGGGCTAAGCCTTGGGTACCTCTGCCGCAGCGGCGAAGACTGCGGTGACCGAATCCGCATATGGCAGTGCCGCTTCTGGCCCTAGCTGCACCACTGCCATCAATAGTGCCAACACGATCGAGATAACCCCTTCGGAGATCAGGTCTGGGTCTATGTCGCTTCGGACCAGCCCTAGGGACTGATCTGCTCGTAGTCGATCTGCTACCGCGTAACGCATCTCCGACAGTGCCGGGATATCAAGAACTCGCGGAGTGACTTCTGGCTCTAGGCCCGCCAACAGTCGTCTCGCCAACGGATGACGTTCTAGAGCATCTACCAGCGACAGCACCAGGCCGGCTCGCCAATCCTCGACAGAGGGACCACTGCCTTGCAGGTGAGCCAGGCCTTCGGCGATGGTGCCCGCTGCATCCTCGTCCACAGCGGCATAGAACAACGCTTCCTTGTTGGGGAAGTATGCGTAGGCGGCAGTTCCGCTCACCCCGGCGTGGCGTGCAATGTCTGCAACCGATGTGGACCGGAACCCATTGGCACCGAAGCGCTCGATAGCCGTGGCCAAGATTGCGGCCCGGGTCTGCTCTCCTTTTGGAGTCACTGGGGAATCAACGATCGTCATCGGTGACCAATGTAACACAAATGAGGGATTGAGTAAATCTCTCATTTCATGATATGTTTGTCACATGGAGCAAACGAGCGACCCAAATCGCACCATCACCACTCGTCGGATTTCGTTCGAACCATCCCTCGAAGGCCTCCCCAAACTCTTCGCAACCGATGAGGACCTCATCCGTTCTCACCTTGTTGCCGTGTTGACTTCGCTGTTCCCCGATGGAGAGGACTTC
Organism: Acidimicrobiales bacterium; assembly: GCA_020439605.1. Lineage (GTDB taxonomy): Bacteria > Actinomycetota > Acidimicrobiia > Acidimicrobiales > Iamiaceae > Aquihabitans. The sequence continues at coordinate 6,882 of JAGQSI010000028.1, forward strand.
TTCGTTGCGGCAGTTCGCCACTACCGAGACCGAATCACAGATCCGGTCCTGAAGAAGCAGGTAGCTGGCTTCATCGGCCAAGAAGCCATCCACGGACGTGAGCATCGAGTACTCAACAACGCCCTCGCAGATCTGGGTTACCCGACACACCGCATCGAGAAAATGACAGCGTGGGGACTGGGCATGCGACTTCGCAAAGCACCCCCCATCACCAACCTGGCGCTCACCGCCGCACTCGAGCACTACACCGCCACTCTCGCAGAGTTGCTGCTTACCTCGGACCTCGAGAAGGAGTTCTCCCACGAAGGAATCCGTGACGTGTTCCTATGGCACGCGCTGGAGGAGTCCGAGCACAAGGCAGTGGCCTTCGACGTATACAGGGCGGTGGGTGGATCCGAGCGTATGAGGATCTGGACCATGAAGGTCCTACGGCCTGGTTTCGCGATCTTCCTCGCAATCCACGTCCTCGTATCGATTCTCTCCACCCCCGAGGGTCGCAAGCGCGGAGCACTGCGCAAGAGCTGGAGGTCTTTCAAGCAATCCGAGATTGTTTCCAAGGACGTTTGGTCAAGGCTCAAGGAATACGACCGCCGAGGCTTCCACCCCAACGACCGTGACACCACAGAACTAGAAGCCAAGTGGCGTGGCATCCTCTTTGGCGAAGAAGGCACCCTGAACGAACTACTAGTTACCAAGGCTGCAGCATGACTAGCCCAGAACTCGAGCACCTCGATGTGATGATTGTTGGCGCAGGTATCTCCGGTATCGCCGCTGGCCACCACATCAAAACAACCTGCCCATGGGCGAGTTTCGCCATTTTCGAAGCTCGCGAAACAATGGGCGGCACCTGGGATCTGTTCAAATACCCAGGCATCCGTTCTGACTCGGACATGTTCACCCTGGGCTTCTCGTTTCGCCCGTGGGACGGGGAACAGGCAATCGCAGACGGTGCCGAGATTCTGCGCTACCTGAAGGAGACAGCAACCGCTGAGGGCTTGGACGAAAAGATCCGCTATCAGCACAAGATCGTCAACGCATCATGGTCCAGCGATGACGCACTGTGGCACGTGACTGCACAACGTGGCGACACCGGCGAAACGATTCAACTCACCACGAACTTCCTTTTCGCCTGTTCCGGTTACTACCGCTACGACAGCGGCTACCTACCCGACTTTCAAGGGATCAAGGACTTTGAAGGAGAGGTCATCCATCCCCAGTTCTGGCCTGAGGACTTCGATTTCACAGACAAGGAGGTCGTTGTAATCGGCAGTGGCGCAACGGCCATAACCCTCGTCCCTTCGCTTTCGCCTAAGGCGGGGCATGTAACGATGCTCCAGCGTTCTCCCACATACATGGTGACGCTTCCCAAGGTGGATCCAATCGCCAACTTCTTGCGCAAAGTGCTTCCGACCAAGGTCTCCGGCGGGCTCATGCGCTGGCAACGCGCCTTGTTCACCCAAGGCTTCTATCGCTTGAGCCGCAGCCAACCGGAGTTCATGAGAAGGGTTCTTCGCAAGGGCGTGGCCGCGCAACTGCCGAAGGACTACGACACAGATACCCACTTCAACCCGCACTACAAGCCCTGGGACCAGCGCGTCTGCATGGTCACAGATGGCGACATGTTCCGTGAGATCCGCCAAGGTCGTGCATCTGTGGTGACAGATCACATCGAGACCTTCGACAAGACCGGTATCAAGCTGGCGTCTGGCGATCATCTAGACGCTGACGTGGTGATAACCGCAACAGGGCTGAGCCTGCTGTTCCTGGGCGGGATCGAAGTCGAAGTTGACGGTGAAAAAGTTGAACCGGCCGACAAGCTTTCCTACAAGGGCATGATGCTTGAGGATGTGCCGAATCTCGCCATAGCTCTCGGCTACACAAATGCTTCCTGGACTCTCAAGGCAGAACTCACCTGCGATGCGGTCGCGCGCATTCTCAACCACATGAGACGCGTCGGCATGCGCCAGGCAACACCGGTTGATGTTGAAGGCAACTCTGCAACCAACGATTCCGTCTTTGACCTGCAATCTGGCTATGTCCAGCGAGCGGCCTCGCTACTACCGAAGCAGGGCAAGGTGTTCCCGTGGCAGGTACATCAGTCCTACGTGAAGGACTACATGGCGATGAAGAAGAAGCCAATCGTCGATGGGGTCATGCAGTTCACCAACCCATCGCCGCTCAGGGGCAAGACCCAAGCGAAATCCGAGGCCACCGATTCCGCCCTCGACGAGCGGTCTCTAGCCACTAATTCGGACTGACGAACCCATCAAATAGCTCAGGGCGAGCGGGCATCGTTTTATGGCACTACCGTCATGAAGCGATGCCCGCTGTCTTTGTCCACGGAGTTCCAGAAACAGCCGATGTCTGGGATTCGCTGATCGCTGAACTTGAGCGCACCGATGTGGTGGCTCTGGCCCTTCCCGGTTTTGGCCGTCCTGTTCCTGAGGGTTTCAACCCCGATATGGAGACCTATGCCTCCTGGTTGGCCGAGGAGATATCAGGTTTCGATGAAGTTGACCTTGTAACCCACGACTGGGGCGCTCTGTTGGCGCTGCGAGTTCTTGGGGATCGCCCGTCCAACGTTCGCAGCTGGGTAGCTGATCTCGGGGACCTGGGCGATGATTTCCGCTGGCACGACACGGCACGGGGATGGCAGAGCGAAGGCACCGGCGAAGAAATGATGAGTGGGCTGATGGCGGCGAGCAACGAAGATCGAGCCGCTGTACTTGAAGCGGTAGGGGTCCCTGCCTCACATTCGGAGGACATGGCCGAAGCCTTTGACGAAACCATGGCTGCAGCCATACTCACCCTCTATCGCTCTGCCACCGAGATCGGTAAGCAGTGGGACCCATGTATCGCCAGGATCGCTGCTCCTGGCCTGCTGATCGAGTCCCACCTGGATCCCTTCCGATCCTCCCGGCGAGTAGGACGCCTCGCTGAACGAACTGGCGCACAGGTGGCTGCACTGCCCAACTCAGGTCACTTCTGGATGCTCGATGACGCGCCGGGCGCGGCGCGAGCCATATCGACTTTCTGGACGGACCTGGAGGCCTGAATCAGGACCCAGATGGCGGCTTGGGCTCACGTGGCAGGCCCAGGAACTTCTCGCCAACGATGTTGCGCTGAATCTCTGCGGTGCCGCCCCAGATGGTCTCAGAACGACTGAAGAAGAACGACGAAACCATCGGGCTCGGCTTATAGCTATCGCGACCCTTTGCCCTCATGACCGCGGGCCATGCCCCCGATTCTGGGCCGACGTCTACGAGCATTGACGCTGTACTAAAGATGTCGAGCGCAAGTTCCAGCGCATCGCGGTGCATCTCGGACCAGAACATCTTGTTGGTAAGTCCAAGGGCAATGACTCCCATGTCCTTGGTGCCATTGAGGGTCTGGGTCAGGCTACGTAGACCGTTGATTCGAAGAATCTGGATCTTGGTGTAGTAGCGGGCCAGACCTTGGCGAATGATCGGATCGTTGATCCTGCCATTTCTCGTGGCCTCTGCCACCATGAGGTCATATTCCTGAGCGAATCGGCGATAGCCGGTAGTGGCCGACATGCCGCGCTCATGGCTGAGCGTCGAGTTGGCCACCTTCCACCCGTCGTTCAAGCCGCCGACAACATTGTCCTTCGGGCACCTTGCATCGGTAAAGAAGACCTCGTTGAACTCCGCTGTACCGTCGGGCTGAACAATGCCTCGGACCTCGATACCGTCCTGATTCATCGGCACCAGGAGGTAGGAGATGCCCTTGTGCTTAGGGGCATCGGGGTCGGTTCGGGCCAACAAGAAGCAGTAGTCAGCAAACTGCGCTTGGGTGGTCCAGACCTTTTGTCCGTTGATCACCCACTCGTCGCCGTCCAGTACCGCTGAGGTTTTCAGCGATGCAAGGTCCGAGCCTGAATCTGGTTCTGAGAACCCCTGACACCACGACATCTCGCCCTTCATGATCTTTGGCAAGAAGTACTTCTTTTGTTCCTCGGTACCGTGTTGAAGAATCGTCGGGCCTACGAGGGTGTCACCAAAGAAGTCCGCTCGAAGAGGTGCCTTGGCTCGAGCGAACTCCTCAGCGAGGACCACGTTCTCCATCGTGGAAAGACCCTTTCCGCCGTACTCCTTTGGCCAAGATGCACATATCCATCCGCCGCCAAAAAGTTTCGCCGGCCAATTCTCGTTGAATGTCTTCTTCTGTTCGGGGGTCATCTCGAAACCCTCGTCAAACCATCCCGCGGGGAGGTTGTCCTCCAGCCAGGCACGGATTTCGGTGCGGAACGTCTCAGCTTCGATCGGGTACGTGAGATCCATGGCCATATCTTGACCGGTGGGTCAAGGCCTTGCCACCCGTTCTCAAAACAATCCCAGACCTGTCGTTGCCCCTCGAGCGAAAGCCAAATAGGAAGGGACTCAGCACGGTCGTGCAACCTACGATGCTCAACATGACTGTGAGCGAGGACACCACGGCCACTCCCCCAACCCCTGAACCTTGGTTCACCCGTGAAGAAGGCCGCTGGACCCATCAGTGGAAAGAACTTTATGAGGAGGTGGTAACCGCAGGGTTGTGCACCGGTTGTTCAGCCTGTGTCATTGCGTGTCCTCACGATGTTCTTGGCTATGAACACAAAGAAGGCGGCTACCGACCGTTCCATCTCGAAGAGGAACTTGGCGACAGCGACTGCGTACATGGACAAAAGGGCTGTACCTCATGTACCCGCGCCTGCCCGCGCTTTCGGGATTGGGAGCCCACAGCAGACGAGCACCTGTTTGGCCGCGTCCGCGAGACCGACGAACTCCACGGCATCACAGAGCAGGTTCTGCTTGTACGCGCCACAGACGATCACATCAATGAACTCGGCCAAGACGGCGGGCTGGTCTCAACAATTCTGATCTGGCTGCTTGAGGAGGGCTACACAGACGGCGCCCTCGTCAGCTACCTCGAAGGCGACGGATCAACCTGGCGGCCCAAGCCAGGTGTTGCCACCAACCGAGAAGAGGTCCTCGCTGCTGCCGGAAGCCGCTATACCTACAGCGCCAATTGGCTTGCATATGACGAGGCCAAGGAGAGAGGTCTTGAGAACCTTGCTCTGGTGGGCATGGGCTGTCAGGTCTCCTCGCCTGCAGTCATGTGGTCACGCAAGATCGGCAAGGTCGGCAAGCCAATCAAGTTCAACATCGGCTTGTTGTGCTCCAAGACCTTTGATG
>JAGQSI010000289.1 GCA_020439605.1 Acidimicrobiales bacterium
TAACGCCTCGGCCACCCGAGGCCAGGTCCTGGAACTAGACGTTCGCGGCGCTGGAAGCCCCGACGGGCTGCTCCGGCTTGCCTACGACGGCACTGAGCTGCCCATTGACCCCTCAGAGCTGGTGGAGCCAGAGGTCACCACCCGCGATATCGACCGAGGCTCCTACAAGCATTTCTTGTTGAAGGAGATAGAAGAAGCGCCGCAGTCATTCAGAAAGACCCTTCGTGGGAAGATCACCGATGGTGACGGCGGCCTGAAAGTTGTGCTTGGAGACTGGACGCTGCCGCCGTCGGTGCGAGATGGTCTGCGCTCAGGCTCAATTGATCGGGTGTTGGTCATTGGCCAGGGGACTGCTGCTGTTGCTGGACAAAGCCTCGCGAGAGTTCTAAGCGTAGAGCTGGCCCCCACTCCGGTGAGAGTGGCTGCATTGCCTGCCACAGAGCTCTCAGGTTTCTCGCTTCGCTCAGACATGTCCGACACGTTGATCATCGCGATCAGCCAGTCCGGTACCACCACAGATACCAACCGAACTGTGGACCTCGCACGATCACGTGGCGCGAACGTCATCGCCATCGTCAACCGTCGAGCCAGTGATCTCGTGGACAAGTCAGACGGGGTGCTCTACACCTCAGATGGTCGAGACGTTGAGATGTCGGTCGCATCCACCAAGGCTTTCTACGCTCAGATCGCTGCTGGTTTCCTGCTTGCGTTCGGGATAGCTCAAGAAGTTCCGGGTGCCGAAGGTGGAAGTCAGAGACGAAGCGAACTTCTGGAGGGTCTGCGTGAGCTTCCAGAAGCGATGGAACTCACCCTTGCGAGGCGAGAGACCATTGCCGAGGCCGCAGCGGAGCTGGCGCCGTCGCGTAGGTACTGGGCAATCGTTGGTTCCGGGGACAACCGGGTGGCTGCCGAGGAGATCAGGATCAAGCTCTCGGAGCTCTGTTACAAAGCCATCGCCTCAGATGCCATCGAGGACAAGAAACACATCGATCTGTCCTCTGAACCGCTCATCTTGGTGTGCGCTGCTGGCCTGATCGGTTCCAACGCAGATGATGTGGCCAAAGAGGTCGCAATCTATAGAGCGCACAAAGCAACACCAATTGTTGTGGCTTCGGACGACGAAGATCGTTTCAGCGCCGCACTGCGTGTGCTGAGTGTTCCGTCGGTGCGCCCAGAACTGGCCTTCGTGCTCACAACCGTGGTGGGGCACCTGTTCGGCTACGAGGCAGCGTTGGCCATAGATGCCCAGGCGCGAGCATTACGAGAAGCCAGAGGTGCAATAGAAGAAGCAGTGTCAGGGCCCGGTACCAAGGATGCTGAAGCGGTTCTCTCCAGCGTTCGTCCGGCTCTTGAACACGCCTCAGCACGTTTCCATGACGGCCTCAGAACTGGCTCCTATGACGGCTCGTTGGAGGCTGGAACAGCGGTAAGGCTGGCATCGATGCTGCGATATGGAACGGGTTTGGCCCCGCTCGATGCGTATCAGGTGGAGCACGGCCGGGTTGGCACGCCGAGCGTGGTTCTAGAAGATCTCACCTCGGCACTGACCTCCGCCATCGAGGAACTGACTCGCCCCGTTGATGCGATCAAGCATCAGGCCAAGACCGTCACCGTCGGAATCTCTCGCTCCGATGAGTCTCTGCTCGATGTGGGGCTCGTGAAGGAAACCCTCATAGCGGGTGCTGCACGCGACCGGCTCAGCTACAAGGCGCTTCGCACCTTGGCTGGTCTAGACCCTGTGGTCACCGAAGTCATTGGGTTCACCCGTTACCGGATCGAGGGCGACGTGGCCAACGCAGATGCCACGATCGTGGTAGTTGATCGCGGTGGAATAGCAAGAGATCTCCCGCTGCGCACCGAACGCAACCCTCTTTTGCGTGGCACCAAGCATCGCGTTGCAACAGAACGTGAGGTGACCGTGGCAGTAGGTCGTTCAGATGGACGAAATCTGGTCCTCATCCCTGAGGTGAAGGGAACGGTCTGTACCGGAATCACCTTGTTGCACGTACGTTTTGCTGAATCTCTCAACTCGGCTCAGATGAGGTCGGTGCTCGAGTCCTACCGTGGCCGCTACGCAGCCCTGAAGGACGTGGTAACGGAGACAGAACCAACATTTCGCGATGACCTGCTGTCGAGTGTTTCGCCAGTAGAGCTGTTGACCACTCCGGTCAATGTCCTTGCGGACCATTGGCGCTCAGGCACAGAGGAGGCATAAACGTGCTGATCGTTATTCTCGTGTTCATGGCAGCGTTGGTGATGATCGCCGTTGCCTTTGTCAACAACCGTCGCGGCGTGTGATTGGTCTTGGGGTCGACCTCGTGGAGGTTGACCGTATGCGTACCGTTCTCGAAAGAACTCCCACGCTGGTAGATCGACTCTTCACCGAATATGAGCGCGCTTATGCCCGTAGCGCAAATGACCCGACCCAGCGTTTGGCGGTTCGATTCGCAGCCAAAGAAGCAGCCATGAAAGCTCTCGGCGTGGGGCTTGGTGCCATTGGTTGGCACGACATCGAAGTTCGACAAAGCTCTACCGGAGCACCTGAGCTGGCGGTGAGTGGTCGAGCGGGGAAGTTGGCGGATGAACTTGGCATCACCGAGTGGAAGGTGAGCCTCACCCACACGAGGACTGTTGCCGAGGCTGTTGTAGCCGCCCTTTAGCGAAGGCGCTCACACGCCCTGAGCGCACAGTTGCAGCAACTCGGACCAACGGGTGA
>JAGQSI010000290.1 GCA_020439605.1 Acidimicrobiales bacterium
TTGGATGTTCTGACTCATCTGGCGTTGTTCATGACCCCAAGGGCGTAGATCTCAACCTTCTCAAGGAGATCAAGCTCAACGAGCGGGGCCGTATCGCAGACTACGTAGAACGTCGTGGTGGAGCTGCCACACTCATGCCCACGGGCTCGCTGTGGTCGATTCCTTGTGACGTCGCGCTGCCCTGCGCCACACAAAACGAGCTCACCGGCGCCGACGCCAAACTGCTTGTGAAGAACGGCTGTATCGCCGTGGCCGAAGGCGCCAACATGCCAACCACTCCCGATGGGGTTCGCATCCTCCAAGAGGCAGGCGTTGCGTTTGGCCCGGGCAAAGCAGCCAACGCCGGTGGCGTATCCACTTCGGCACTCGAGATGCAGCAGAACGCAAGCCGTGACTCGTGGACCTTCGAAGCCACCGAGTGGCGCCTCGCTTCCATCATGAAGGGCATCCACGACCGCTGCTACGAGACCGCCGAAGCCTACGGCTCTCCGGGCAACTACGTGGTCGGCGCCAACATCGCCGGCTTCTTGAAGGTTGCTAGGGCAATGGTTGCTCTAGGCCTGATCTAGCCAATCGCGATGATCAAGGTATTAGTGCTGGGATCATCAACACTTTTCATTGTTTCGCTGGGTGGTATTGCGTTCTTTCTCATTGGGGACCAGAGCACAAATCTGGATCCGACAGATGCGGACTATCTCTGGAGATCCAACCAGGTCCTCATTGACAACGAAGCTGCCATTGGCCGTGCTTCGCTCGCGGTGGGACTGCTAAGCGCTTTCACCCTCGCCCTGCTGTACTCTCGAGACCGGATCAAAGGCCACACCCTTGCCCAAGTTGGGGTACTCAGCGCTTTTGCAGTCTGGCTTGGAGCCCTATATCGGGTGGTCACTGCTGGGGTCATCGGAGCAAATATTGGTGGAGGAATGATGTTGCTCGGCACCCCAGTAGTAGCTATTGCGACCATCGCCCTCGTGTTCATTATCCGAATACGATCTGCCACAAAGCCGTAGCCATCGCTCAACTCGCGATCAGGTCCAACATTGGCGCTCTAACCAACAAGAGCCCAGCTTTACCCGTACGAAGTGCTACAACCACATAATGAAGATTCGGGCAATAGGGGCAGGATTTTGTGCATTGGCTCTCGTTCTGAGCGGGTGTGGATCGTCGAAAGACAGCACCACTAGCGATTCCAAGGCCAAGTCCACCACCACGCAATCCCACTCCGACGAAGGCGACTCCGTGGACCTAGGGGTCAGCCACGAGATCGGTTCTTATGCCGTTGGGCGCATCGATCAAAGCTTCGTAGATGATTCAAGGGTCACGCCGGCCCATGGCGGCCAGCCCGAGGTTGAATCCCGAACCCTCAACACGATGATCCTCTACCCCGCCGCGGGCACCGCTCCTGCCGATCCCAGCGAGGTAACCCAAGACGCTGCGCCACTAAAGGGGTCCGGATCCCCGCTGATCGTGTTCGGCCATGGTTCAACCCGAGCCGGCGTGGACTACATCAAAACCTTGGCCGCTTGGGCAAGTGCTGGCTACGTGGTTGCGGCACCCAACTTCCCACTGTCACAAACCGACACCCCCGGAGGCACCAACTACGGAGACCTCAACGAACAGCCAAGCGACGTCTCGTTTCTGATCGACTCGATCGATGCTCTCGCCACCGATAAGGACAGCCCACTAAACGGGCTCGTAGACATTGGCCACATCGGGATAGGCGGTCAATCCTTCGGGGCGATCACCGCAGTCGCCACCGGGTTCAATGCTTGTTGTGCCGATGACCGCATAGACGCTGTAACGGTATTTGCCGGAATCTGGATGGATCTGGGCTCTGGAAATGAGACTGCACGATCCGGAGATGACCTACCCGCCTTGTTCGTTCACGGGGACGATGACGAAGTGCTCCCCTATGAGGGCGGGCGCGCCGCTGCAGATCTCTTGAAGGGCCCAACCACATTCGCGACCATCGTCGGCGGCAGCCACGACGACGGATACTTCGGCGGCCTAGATGACCCCACCGATGAAGTGGTCACACGGCTCACAACTGCGTTCTACAACTCCACGCTTCGGGGAGCCGCAGATCTAGATGCGACCCTCGCAAAGATCGTCGCCGACTCCGGGGTGGACATCAAGCTCGACTAGCGGTGCCAGCCAAGCGACTCAACTACTGGAGTCGTGAACTAGTGGTGACCCTCAGAGTCCTCAAGGCGCTGAGCGAAGGTGACACCCGCGGTCATGAAGCCGAAACCCAACCCGGTCCAGACTGCAGCGAAGCCACCAAGACCCAGCGCTGCACCCAACTTCTGGCCGTTGGCCAGCGCCGTCAGGGTAACCCCAACCATTGCCACAACCACTCCGATTGCAATTCCCTGGAGTGCCGCTCGGACCAAACCCTTGGGCTCTTGCCACTGGTTTTCGGAATCGTGATCTTCTGCCTGCGAACTCATAGCTATTTGTTACCAGACAATCGACTCTCAGGCGAACTACTGCTGGCCTTGTGATCAAGTTCTGAGAGCACGTTGTTCATCTCGGTTCGGAACCGTCGCAGTTCGTCCTTGTGGACCAATGAAAGTTCCGCCAGAAGGTCCTCTCCCCTGGTTGTGAGAGCGAGAACCACCCGTCTGCCGTCGCTCGGGTCCGCAGAGCGCTCGACCAACCCCTTGGCCTCTGCCCTCGCCACTAGTTCCGTGGTGGAATG
>JAGQSI010000291.1 GCA_020439605.1 Acidimicrobiales bacterium
CCAACGGCCGATCCACTGGTGGCGCTGGTGGAGCCGCAGCATCTGGCGTACCTGCGGGTGGCGCTGGCGGCTGGGGCGGATCCGACGGGCAGTGGGGCGACGCCGTACTCATGGGCAACGCTCCCGGTGGAGGTGGCGGAGGCTCGGAAGAGGCCGGAGTTGAGCAAGCTGGCGGCGACGGTGCTCGCGGCGAAGTTTGGGTCGGGATCTAACCCCTCGCAAGCTCACGCAACCGCTTGGCCGAGTTCTGCTTTGTTGGGTTCGCCTGACTGAATGACTGTCTTGGCTAGCTGAGCCGACACAACAGAGATTGCTTGACTGTGGCCGATTGACCTGAGGGTTAGTCGGCCACAGTCATTTCCAACAGCTCAACGATGGCATCGTCTGCTTCGCCCCTGGTTCCCGCAACCAAACGAGCATCAGCAGTGGCCGCCAAAGCTGCGTCCAACGATTCGTTGGGTCTTGTAGTGCCACAAATGGTGTGGGTGAGCAATTTACCTGTGGCATCGCCACGACTAATCGTGGCCCAGTTGTTTGCCTTGTGAGCGTCGTGAGTCAGAAACGCAATCGCTCCGACCGGGATCGGCTCGGAACGCACGGCAATATCGAGACGGTCGATTCCATCACCTGAAGTGAGGATCCTCACCGGGCGATTCCATCCGGTGACCAAACCGGTGCCTGGATCTATCAACGTGTACTCGTCGCTCAACACCGTGGCACCTGCATTGTGTGCCGCACGGGTCAACGTGCTCTTGCCGCCACCAGAAAGAGCCGGCACCACCAACGCCCTGCCCTTCCACGCAACAACCGACGAATGCACAGCAACCAGCTTGGTGAGGCGGTGAGCACTGAACACCGCCAGTGACCGCTCCAACATGTCCCACGCCAGAAGCGGTGGATTGTCCCCCGAGACCTCGGCGTCTGGCACCACGATCCACTTGTCCGACAACCCAATACGAGCCACTGGCGCACCCGCTGGAGTTGATTGGCGCTTGAGTCCAATCGGTGGCCAACGTCGACGAAGTTCATCGATCAAGTGAGGACGAACCGCACCCTCATATACGTCACCGCTTTCGGCCACACCCCAACGCCGTTCCAACGTTGGGTCTATCGGGTAGCCGCCGGGTGCGAGCTCCGGCTTGTCGGGCTGGTCAAGTTGGCTGGGCTGATCGGGCTGATCGGGCTGGTCGGACTGGTCGGGGGTTTGGCTGATCGGGGATTCCATCAGGCTGTGTCCTCGCTGTGGGTCCAACCCACTGCGGCTTGAAGCGTGGTGAAGAACGAGGCTTCGTCGTGATACCAGAACCCGAGACCTCGCAACCGTCCAGTTGCAAAGACCTCCCCCACTTCACGCACCCGCTGCGCTGGTTCGCCCGTCTTGAACACCGAAGACACCATTGCGGCCGCTGCCTCAGCACCAGACAATGGCGTAACACCGTTGACTCCAATACGAAGAGTGCTCCAGGACCGGATTGGGTAGCGGCCCGACTCCACGGGAGGCAGTTCAAGCGCCGACTCTGGGGCGCTATCGGCTAGACGTTGCACCAGCTCAACATTGTGTTTGGTTCTCAGCGGCTCGACCACCAGACACCCGGCGTCGAGATCCACAACCGGACGCTCGACATCCACCAAAGCAGCACCCATCCTTGCCAGTTCAGGTTGAAGCCTTGGAGCAAACCCGTTTACCGAGCGAGGCAACAACACTGCTTCGTCGCCCATCACCACAGCCTGATCCACTACCCGGACCTGGCCCGATGGAAGCGGCCTTTCGTCCAAGTCAGTGTCCAAACGGGCCAGCAGGGCCCGAATCACTCGGGCTGGGTTGCGGCTACGCACCGTCATGGCCCCTCCCTGCACCACCAACAAGCTGAGCCCTCTGCTGGCGCCCGAGGTGTCGTCCGCGTGTTCGAGCGAATCTCGCTCTGCGCTCTCGCCTCGGTCCTCGCCTCCGCTGGCGTCGAGGAGCGCTTGGGCCCCCGGCAGCGCAACCATGTAGGAGTGGCCGGCGCGTTCGTCGTGAACCCGTGCCCCCGCAAACACCTGATCAAGCACCAGCCCAGTTGCCTCAGAGTCCACACGAATCCCGATGTGGTAGTCCCCGATGCGATACACCCGAGTGGACACCCACTCCCCCGGCGTCACCTCCATGTCCGGTGCACACAGGCCATCGCTTCGACCCAGGTATTTGACTGTCGAGCCATCTTCTGCAGTGCCTTCGTTGAGCGTGACACCGGCGACGTCTGCAACCAACGCAGGAACCTCGATGGAGCCGTGGGCGGTTTCGGCCAAGACCTCGCCAGTGCTTGATACGTGATAGCCCGAGGGCGTCCCCACCCCGACCAGCGGATCGAACTCCGAGGACCCGAACGCAATCGGCAACTCGATCCCTGAGGTTTCGGCAAAGGACTTCGCCGCTTCAGCCTTGGCGGAGACATCGCCAAAGCTCACCAACAACAAATCCACGCCGGTGCCGGCAAGGTCTGCGTGAAGTTCGCTCAACGTTCTCGCAATGCCGGAGCAGAACCCGCAATAGGGGTTCCACTTGACGATCACACGCTCGCTGCCTTGTGGAGGCAACATCGCCATGGGTGTGCCATCGATGCCGACCAGTTCCACATCTCCAAGAACCGACCCCTTGCGCACCGGTTCCATTGCGACGACGACGATGTCGTCATAACCCTCGGGTTGAGGCGCTACA
>JAGQSI010000292.1 GCA_020439605.1 Acidimicrobiales bacterium
CCTCAAGGCATCCTCGGCTCAGAGGAGAGATTCGGATGAGCTGGATCTCAATTTTCGCGCTCGCTTTGCAGACCGCAGTCGGCTTCCAGGGTGCCTCTTACGCCCTAGCCGCTACAGGGCTCAACCTGCAGTTCGGCTACACGGGACTTTCCAACTTCGGCATGGTCGGGTTCTTGCTGGTAGGTGCCTACGGCATGGCCATAGCGAGCGACCAGGGCTGGTCAATATGGGTCGGACTCATGTTGAGTATTGGCGCAGCAATTCTTTTGGGCTTGCTCCTTGGCATACCAACCCTTCGCCTTCGTGCCGATTACCTCTCGGTGGTAACCATTGCCACCGCGGAGATCCTGCGGCTCGTAGTCAATGCCAGACCTTCGGCACCGCTTACCGGCGCTGCTCGTGGAATTGGTGGGCTCAGCGAAAACCTCGGCTTCTTTCGTCCCAACTTCATCCCCGAAGGCAACTACGGCATCGGGAGTTCCTTCGTATTCACGAGTCGCCAACTCTGGTCCATGCTCATTGCGTGGTCCATCGTTCTGATCACAACCTTGTTGATGCGAGCCTGGGTTCGTAGCCCTTGGGGTCGCGTCCTTCGTTCGATCAGAGAAGACGAGGACGCGGCACGTGCTTTGGGCAAGAACGTGGTGGTGTTCAAACTCCAGTCGTTTGTGATCGGTGGAGTGATCGGTTCTCTTGCTGGAGCACTGATAGCGCTGAACGCAGGCAGTGTCAGTCCTGGACGCTGGATCGCACCACTCACGTTTGCTCTCTACACAGTGGTCATCCTTGGTGGGGCCGGCACGGTGTGGGGTCCAATCGTGGGCGCGGTTGTTTACTGGTTCATTCTTGACTTCGCAGATGGCCTGCTCAACAACCTCTGGTTTGACATCAGCGACACAACTTCCGGCGCAATCCGACTTGGACTAATGGGTATTGGGCTCATGATGTTGATGGTGTTCAGGCCGCAGGGCCTGTTGGGATCGAAGAAGGAGATGTTGGCTAGTGGACGCTGAAACCGCTATCTCTGATCCCTTCGAATCCACGGCCCGCGAACCCGGGGTCCCAAAGCCAGACCCGATCTTGGTGGCAGATGGAGTGCAACGCCGTTACGGCGGTCTCACCGCTGTCGACGTGGAGCACCTTGAGATCCAAAGAGGCGTAATCACCTCACTCATCGGACCCAACGGCGCCGGCAAAACTACGTTCTTCAATCTGTTGTGCGGCTTCGACAAGGCCAACAGCGGCTCGTGGACTTTCCAAGGCGAACCAGCTCAAGGCGTTGCGCCTCACGTACTGGCCCGCAAGGGGATGGTTCGCACATTCCAACTCACCAAAACACTCGGTCGGATGACAGTCATGGACAACATGTTGTTGGCTGGGCGTGACCAACGAGGTGAGTCCGTGCTTCGGAGTCTCATCGCCCAGACGTGGAAGACCCAAGAAGCAGACCTCAAGGCCAAAGCCACCGAACTGCTGGTGCGTTTCAAACTGGACCACCAAGCCGACGAGTACGCAGCCGGGCTCTCTGGCGGTCAACGAAAACTATTGGAAATGGCGCGAGCTCTGATGACAGACCCGACTCTGGTCATGCTCGACGAGCCAATGGCTGGGGTGAATCCGGCACTCACCCAGAGCCTGCTCGGTCATGTCACCGCTCTACGCGATGAAGGCATGTCTGTGCTTTTCGTGGAGCACGACATGGACGTCATCATGACCATCAGTGACTGGGTTATCTGCATGGCCGAGGGCAAGGTGATCGCCGAAGGTAAGCCAGCAGATATTGCCGGCAATCCAGCCGTGATCGAGGCGTACCTGGGAATTGACCACGGCGGCTCAGTCAGTGGAGAAATCCGGTGACAGATACACCAGTACTGCTCGAAGCCAAGGATCTGATCGCCGGCTATCTACCCGGGGTAGACATCTTGAATGGGGCATCGCTCACCTTGCACCAAGGCGAGCTCGTGGGGATCATCGGGCCAAACGGCGCCGGCAAATCAACTCTCATCAAGACGCTCTTTGGCCTAGTGCCAGTTCGAAGCGGATCTGTTGTTCTAGACGGCGAAGACATAACCAGCCTCGCTGCTCACGAGCTTGTGGCTCGAGGCGTGGGCTACGTGCCCCAAACCCGCAACGTCTTTCCGTCGCTCACAATCGAAGAGAACCTTCGTATGGGGATCTTCTTGGATCCCAAGCGTTTCACCGAACGATTCGATGCTGTCACGGCACTATTTCCCATGTTGGGAGATCGGCGTAAGGACCGTGCGGGTCTACTCTCGGGCGGTCAACGCCAGATGGTTGCCATGGGCAGGGCTTTGATGACAGACCCAAGCGTGCTGCTACTAGATGAGCCCTCCGCTGGCCTCTCGCCCATCAACCAGGACGAGGTCTTTGCCCGTATCGCTGAGGTCAAACAGGCAGGCGTTTCGGTTGTGATGGTCGAACAGAACGCACGCAAATGCCTCCTCATTGCGGATACAGCCTTTGTTTTGGACCAAGGCCGCAATGCTCACAGCGGAACAGGTCGAGACCTGCTCAACGATCCTGCTGTGATCGAGCTCTACCTCGGCACGTTGGCTCGCGATCTCTAGCGGGGGCTCGTAACCTCAACCGCCGCTCGCAAGCCGTCCGTCGCAAGCCGCCGGTTCGCACATACACGCGAAAGGGGCGAGGCCCGAAGACCTCGCCCCTCTCAACTAG
>JAGQSI010000293.1 GCA_020439605.1 Acidimicrobiales bacterium
GGACATCTTCGATATGTCGACGCCATCGAAGACGATCTCGCCAGTGACCGATTCGAGGATGCCGCAAATAGCGCGCAGGGTTGTAGTTTTTCCTGCTCCATTGGCACCAAGGATCACCGCGACTTCGCCCTCGTTGACGCTTAGGTCTAGTTGCGAGAGGACATTTATTGGTCCATATCCGCCGCTGACCGAACGAAGTTCCAAGAGGCTCATGCTGGAGTCCCCAAGTAGGCCTCGATGACTCTTGGGTCGTTGCGAATATCTGCGGGTGCGCCTTCGGCGATCTTGCGCCCGAAGTCCATAACCACGATCTCGTTACTGATGGCCATGACCATCGACATGTGATGTTCGACCAAGAGGATCGACAGGTTGAACTGATCTCGGATCTCGCTGATTGTCTCACCGAGTTCATCCACTTCGCCATGGGTTAAGCCATTGGCGGGTTCGTCGAGCAACAGAAGTTTTGGCTGGGTGGCCAGAGCCCGAGCGAACTCGATGCGCTTCAAGGTCCCAAATGGCAGACCAGCAGCATGGCGTGTGGCTAGATGCCCTAGAGAGAGCCGCTCAAGCACGGCCATGCATTCTTCTCGAATACGGCGTTCTTCTTTACGTACACCGATTCGGGTCATGGCTTTTGCGAACCCGACCTTGCCTGAGGTGTGGGCACCGACCATCACGTTCTCAAGAACGCTCAATGCCGGGAACAGTGCCAGATTCTGGAAGGTTCTGGCTACTCCAAGCCTGGCGATCTCATGTGGAGATTTCTCCAGAAGGTTCACCTCTTCAAACAGAACCTTGCCTGCCTGCGCCTCATAGAGGCGGCTGACAACGTTGAACATGGTGGTCTTGCCGGCGCCATTAGGGCCGATCAGGGCGCAGATGCTCTGATCCTCCACTGTGAAGGACAAGCCGTCGAGGGCCACAACCCCACCAAAGCGCACCTCAATGTCTCGTACGTCGAGTAGGGCCAAGGCCCACGTCCCCTTGATCGTCTGGTCCAAACACCCGATGTGGTTGGCGAGTGTGGTCACACTAGGCGAGAAAAGACCCCAATGTTGCCCAATCGGTGTTCAACGCGCTCCCATGAACATCACTCGCAACTCGTCGTAGGCCTCAACACAACGGCCAGCACCCAATACCACGGCCTCCAACGGTTGGTCTACCAACGTGACTGGGATCTCGGTTTCTTCAGCAAGTCTCTTGGCCAAACCCATGAGCATTCCACCGCCTCCCACAAGATGCATACCTCGAACAATCAGGTCGTGGGCGAGTTCTGGCGGAGCCTCGCCGAGACAGGCAATAACAGAATCCACGATTGACGAGACGGGCTCTGCGATCGCCTCACGCACCTCCTCTGGTGAGAGGATCACCGTCTTGGGAAGTCCGCTCATCAGATCACGGCCACGCACCTCGGCCTTTACATGATCTTGAACCGGCCAGGCCGAACCGATCGAAACCTTGATGTCCTCAGCTGTTCTCTCGCCAATAGCGATGCCGTATTCCCGGCGAATGAATGTCTGGATTGCAGCATCTATGTCAAAGGATCCAACTCGGACCGCTTGGAGCGCAACCACCCCGCCAAGGCTGATCAAAGCTGTCTCGGAGGTTCCACCTCCAACGTCAACAACCATGTTGGCAGAGGGCTCATTGACCGGAAGATAGGCGCCCAAAGCTGCTGCCATGGGCTGCTCGATGAGCTGAGCATCTGCGGCGCCGGCACGTCTGGCCGCTTCGGTAACTGCCCGGCGCTCAACTTCGGTGATGGCCGAGGGCACACAGATCACAACGCGAGGACGGTTGAACTTGGACACGCCGGCACGCTGTAGCAAAAGACGGATCATTCGCTGCGTCACATCGAAGTCCGTGATTGCCCCTTGACGCAGCGGCCGCACCGCCACGATGTAGCCGGGGGTACGGCCGATCATCTGCCACGCCTCGTGGCCCATCGCCAGAACTTCACCAGTCTGCTGGTTGAGCGCAATCACCGAGGGCTCGTTCAAGACGATGCCCTGCCCCTTCGCATATACAAGGGTGTTGGCGGTTCCTAGGTCTATCGCAAGGTCACGCGCCATCAGTTCTGATCCTGGCGGTCTTGACTCGCAGGCCTAGCTGGACCAACTCCCGGAGCGCGCCTAGGCGCAGCGGGAGCGTTGGATTCATCGTTGGGACGGGTCTGGATCTGCATCGCGTCCGGAGAAAGCGCATCCATCTCACGGCGAAAGGCGTTCACACCCGACTCGATGGAGGTTGGTTGGCGATGACGGAACGCCTGAACCACCGCATAGGTGGCAACAACCAAGGTGGGAATCAGCACGAAAAGCAGAATCAACACGATGATGTTCCTAACGGTTTGGCATGGAGGCCATGAATGTCGTGGCCATGTGAGTGATCACAGCGGCCCCAGTCGTCGTGGCCGCCTGCCCAATGTTCGCGCTTCCAGATCGGTGCAGTGGCCTTTAGCTCATCGATCAGCCATCTCGCAGACTCAAATGCAGTATCTCGATGGGGAGAAGACACGGCTACCACCACGGCAACATCGGTTGGTATCAATGCTCCGGTTCGATGCAGTAGTGCTACGCGACGAAGGTCTGGCCATTTAGACCTAGCGGCATCTACGGCTCTGGACATCACCGGCACAACCTGCTCGTCATATGCCTCGTACTCGAGCAAATGCACGCCGACTCTGTCAC
>JAGQSI010000294.1 GCA_020439605.1 Acidimicrobiales bacterium
CTCAGACTCATCCTGTGGTCGAGATTGAGGAGGTGGCCGATGGCTGGCTGAGAGCGACCCTTGGTGTGGACGCTGCACCCTGGTTGGAGCGTCAATTGGTACTTCTCGGTGGGGATTGTCGGCTGGTGGAGATAGACGAGGAGATCGGCTCAATCGATCTAGGAGCCCAAGCTGCCAAACGTGTGCTTGCACTCTATGAGCGCGCAGACGGTGCTGGTGTCTCGACGCGCTAGGTTCCAAGGTGTGTCTTCGATAGCAGAGTCAGACTCCACCGCTCACAGAGATGTGGAGGGTGAGACACCTGCTCCAACTCCAAAACCAAAGTCTTCGGCGCGCAACCTCATCGAATGGGTATTTGTGATCGGTGGGGCGATCGTCATTGCGCTACTCGTCAGAACTTTCTTCCTTCAGACCTTCTGGATCCCCTCCCCATCCATGTCTCCAACCCTGATCGAAAACGATCGGGTCTTGGTGAACAAGTTGTCCTATCGCCTCCACGACGTGAACCGTGGAGATGTAGTGGTTTTCGAGAGGCCGAAGAACGAGCAGGGCGCAGGGTCCATAAAGGACCTCATCAAGCGTGTGGTTGGTGTAGGCGGGGACAAGGTCTCGATTCGAGACGGAGCGGTCTATGTCAATGACCGCAAGCTCGAGGAGTCCTATGTTCAGGGTCTTCAAACCCTCTACGACGGAGCATGTACCTCACCTGAGGTGAATTTGGATGGTCTGGCCACCCAAGATGGCTGGACCGTGCCTGAAGGGCACTTGTTTGTCATGGGCGACAACCGGACCAACTCTCACGACGGAAGGTGTTTCGGGCCCATCGATGAGGATCTAGTGGTTGGGCGAGCCTTTGTGATTATCTGGCCGCTGTCTCGTGTCGGCGGACTCTGAGCTGGGTTAGCTCAGAGGCCTGAACACAATTCCAGTTCTAGGCTTCGGGAAGAAGAAGGTGCTCTTGGGTGGCATGCGATCGCCGGTGTGAGCGTTGGCCTCAATAGCGGCCACGGTGACTGGTCTAATGAGAACCGCCCACGGGGAAGTTCCATCGGTAACGGCTTTTTGGGCTAGCGCGGTGCCGTGTTGGTAGGTGAGTTCATAGGGGCCGATGGCCTCGAGGGCGGCAACTAGGCGAGCACTATCAAGGTCATCAACGCCGCTGTAAGCCTGTGGATCTAGGTGCACGAGAACAGCAGAGCCATCAGGACCAACAACTGCTATGGCAGCTTTGTCATCCATCTCTCGCAGGACGTCGCCGCTAGCAACGTCTTCGGCCGAAACCTTGCCGACAACGGTCGATCCATCCAAAGCGCCGAGTGCTGCGCCAAGATCATCTACCTCAACGCCTGACACAAGTCTGTGAATAGGGCGGACCGTCAACTGTTCCTCGCTCAGCTCAACCACATAGCACAGGGTTGCCTCTGCCCCAGGGGTGTCACCTTGAGCTGATTCACGTTGTTCGTCGCGATAGGCAAGGCTGGTTTCATAACGGTGGTGGCCATCAGCCACAACGATCGGTGTCTGACCTATTGCCGCGCAGATGGCTTCGATCTGTGAGCTGTCGGAGATGCGCCACACCTCGTGGAGCGTGTCTTCCTCATCACGCCATGCCTGATCCGGATCTCTTGAAACATCGATCAGGTCACTTAGGCCATGAGTCAAGGAAAGGCCCCAGATGGCCGAGAGATTGGTGGCCGTGCCTCGCAGAAGGTCAAGGCGATCGCTCTTTGCCTTGGGTGTGGTGTGCTCGTGGGGAAGGATCTGGCCTTCGCCGGGGCGGCTCAGCTCCAGTGCTCCGATGACACCAAGTGTCGCCACGGTCTTGCCGAGATCGTCGAGTGTGGTCATCCGATAGGCAGTTAGCTGTGGGGTGTCATCAGCTACAAGAACACCGTCGTTCAGCCAAGCGTCAAGAGTCTTGCCGGCTTGTGCGTATCGGCCCTCACCATCTGATTCCAACGGTAGATCGACGATTACAGCGTTGAACTCGCTTCTTGCCACGAGGTCTTCACGGTCTTTGGCGGAGAGTACGTCGTAAGGAGGAGAGGTCACCTCCTCGGGTGTGAAACGAGAGGTGTTGTAACGAAGTGCGATGAAGGGTGAAAAGCCGGTCACCTCTCTTTGCTAGCAGGTTCACGCATACCACGAGCGCGGCGCAGCGTCGAAGCGCTTTCAAGGGTGCAAACTATTGCAAGCGCGAGGGGCCTGGCGATAACGTTTCGTCATGGCTCAGACCAACTCCCTCAAGAAGTACCTCGATGCTGGAATGTCGTTCACTGCGCTTACTCAGGCCAAGGCCGAGGCGCTGGTGAAAGAACTGGTGAAGGCTGGCGAGGTTCAGTCCGAACAGGCCCAGGCCGCTGTCGCTGAAATTGTTGAGCGCAGCCGCAAGAACACAGAAGCGCTGCTCGAGCAGGTGCGCAAGGACGTAGCTGCATCGGCCGAAAACCTTGGCCTTGCAACCATCGCAGATGTAACGCGTCTCGAGAAGTTGATTGCAGCAATCAAGCCCGGCGGCGCTGCTCCGGCAAAGGCTGCTCCAGCCAAGAAGGCCGCTGCTCCAGCCAAGAAGGCTGCAGCTCCCGCCAAGAAAGCTGCTGCCAAGAAGGCACCGGCCAAGAAGGCTGGTCCCGCCAAGAAGGCTGCTGCCAAGAAGGCACCGGCCAAGAAGGCTGCTCCCGCCAAGAAG
>JAGQSI010000295.1 GCA_020439605.1 Acidimicrobiales bacterium
CTGCTCGGGCTCATCTCAGATGGTGCCGATTGCGCAATCGGGAGCAGATACGTACCCGGCGGATCTACCCCGGGGTGGCCGCTGCATCGCAGACTGCTCAGCCGATGGGGCAACCGCTACACGGCCTTCGTGTTGAAACTGCCGATCAGGGACACAACCGGAGGATTCCGGGCCTATCGCTCATCCACTTTGGAAGCCATTGATATCGATGGAACCAAAGCAAACGGCTACGCCTTTCAGAACGAGACCGCGTTTCGTATGGTTCACGGCGGGCTTGATCTGCGCGAGACTCCGATCACTTTCGTTGATCGTGAGGAGGGCACCTCGAAGATGTCGGTCAAGATAATGGCGGAATCCATGGCGAGGGTCACCACGTGGGGCGTGAAATTGCGGCTCAGAACGCTTCGGTCGTGAACGAGCAACTCTATCGGCGTGTAAATGCAGCAATCGCCGTGGTTGCCCTGAGCTTGAGACTCGCCTGGGTCAGTTGGGCTACTCGAGCTCCCTCAAGCATCTTCTATGACCCGTCGCGCTATTTGAGTTACGGAAACGAGATAGCAAGCGGAAACGGGATGGTCGAGTGGCTAACACGTGCGCCAACGGCGTACTACCCACCGGGCTACCCCTGGTTCGTGGGGATCGTGACGTGGCTCTCATCTCCGTTTACAGACCAACCATGGAACGCCGTTGGAGTAGTGCAGGCCCTGCTGGGAACAGCATCTGCGCTGATGGTCGGTTGGATCGCACGCAGAATCGCCGGTCCGATTGCCGGTCTAGTGGCTGCGGGGGTCTATGCAATCTATCCAAATCTGATTTTCCACACAGGCGTGGTTCTGAGCGAGACGCTCTACATCTTCTTGTTCCTGGCGTTCCTGATGGTTTTGTTGTCCCGTCCATGGAATAGCGAATTCTCGCTTCAAAGAGCTCTTGGTGCTGGAGTTCTTCTCGGCCTAGCAGTAATGGTTCGGCCGATATCGCTCGCCGTTGTACCAGTTGTGGCCCTTTGTTGGATGATGGCGCGTAAGGATTTCAAAGTGGTGGCGCGCTGGAGCGCTGCTCTGATGGTTGGAGTACTGGCTTGCATCGTTCCGTGGACGGTGAGAAACGCCATCCGTCTCGATGGTTTCGTGCTCATCTCCACAAACACCGGTGACAACCTCTGCATGGGCCACGCAGACGGAGCCACGGGTTCTTTCGCGATTCTCGAGAAGTGCGAGGTTCCCTATGAGTTCCTCGACGGGGTCGAAGCAGAACTGCGAGGTGACCGCGAAAAGCAGCGGATCGCTATTAGATCGACCTTGGAAAATCTTCCAAGAGAACCGTGGCTGCTGTGGCGCCGCACCTATTTCACATGGGTACGCGATGGAGACCACGACGGCCTGTTTGCATCTCAGACCTACCGGCATGATCGCTGGATGGCGATTCCGACCGAGGCCAGACTCATCTGGATCGCCGATCGCATGTACTGGCTGGTCGTAGTGCTTGGTCTAGTCGGGTGCCTTCAGCTGATCCGCTACCGGCGACCCGATGGCGTTCTACTCGTCGGGTCCGCGCTAATGACCGCGGCAGTACCGCTCGCATTCTTCGGCGATCAGCGCTTCAAGGTTCCCGTGATCCCGCTTCTGATCATCGTGGGCGCGACGCTGCTCAAGAGCCGTGAGGAGCCAGTAGAACCGAGTGGAGACCCACCTGCTTCAAGTCCGTAGCGGCGTTGACTGGTCGGGCTTGGCCCACGTGTTGGGACTCAGGTGAACCGAATGGCGGTCAAGAACTTCGCAGGTTGGCTTGGATGACATGGGCTCCTGCTTGGTGACGTTGTAGCCAAAGCCCTCTCGAAACGTTCGGTTTCTGGTCCTGGTTCTTAGCTCCTGGCGAAGTTTGTCCAAAGAGGGACTCTTGTGGGTCCTCGTGACCGGTGTTGATGGATTGATATTTTGGAACGGCACGCCGCTCGGACCTGAGGTGATGTCGATCGTGCCCCTGTGGTGGCTGCGATGGTGGCGGGCGCACAACGTAGAGAGGTTTTCTGGGTTGGTGCTGCCGCCGTGTTCCCAATGGACGATGTGGTGAATCTCGAGCCCCACGGATGTATCGCAGCCCGGTACCGTGCAGCAGTGCTTGTCCCGAAAGAGGATGGCCCTGCGAAGCTTCGGGCTGATCGTGCGGGTTTTACGCCCAACCGATAGCGGCTCACCGTTGAGGTGATGCATAACGGTCTCAAAGCTGTGGTCACACAGCAGCCGTTGCCGCTCCTGTTCAGGAAGCGGTTGTCCATGCTGGTTGGTCAAACAGAGTTGCCCGCCGGGAGTAGCGTGCAGGTGGTAGTTGATCAGGTATCGCTCGGATCCGGGGTGGGCGGCCTCACCGTGTTGGAGCACTGATTCACACATTGCCCGTAACGCGTCTACCCGGCTCGGTATCTGCTTCGGCCCATTTGTGTCCGAGCTGCCGTGGGCGTCCGAGTCATCGTGGGCGTCCGAGCCGTCGCTGTCGCCATGGACCCCATGACCGTCGTGGCCGGAGTTGGACTTGTTGTTGGAAGCGGTGGAGGGATTCAACTGGTGAAACAGGTCGTCCCTCATGGTCTGGAGGGCCTTTTCGAACAGATCTGCTTCTGTGTGGTCGAGACGGGCCCTGACAGTTGTGCCGGTGTCGTCCCGGCTGATTGAAATGGTCTTTG
>JAGQSI010000296.1 GCA_020439605.1 Acidimicrobiales bacterium
CGAAGAATCCCTGCGCCCCGGCGGCGCAGTAGTGGTGTCTCATCGAACAGCCATTGGTTGGGCCGAGATAGACCCTCTCGTGAGACTCCTGCGGTACATGGTGACCACCAACGGCGGGCCACTTACCCAAGCAACCGAGGCCGCAGTTGCGTGGCTAACCCGACTCCGTGACACCAACGCCGTCTACATACAGGCCCGCCCGGTGGTTGGCGAATGGCTGAACGAACTCGCCAACACTCCCACCGCCCAGATCATCGCGGACTACTTGGACCTTGACCTGCAGCCGATCTCGCACGTGCAGGTGAGCGACGCCCTCGGCTCGATCGGGTGTCACCTGGTTGGTAGTGCAACCTTCGGCGACGAAACCGCAATGGCCGGCCCCGACGCACCGATCACTAACGAACTTTTCGGCGCTGTCAACGCCGCTGCAACCGTGGAGCTTCGAGAAACGTTCATGGACCTAGCGTTGCGACGCACCCATCGTGCAGACATCTATCGACTGGGTCACAGCAGCGGATCACAACTTGGGGATTCGCTTTCGATAGCGCCGTTCGATCCCCAGAACCATGGCCTGCTCGAAGGAGCCGACGAGATGCAGCTCGCCACGCTGATGCACAACGGTGTCATCCATCCTGCAGCTCCCGCCCCTGTGGCAGCTACCCCTGTAGCCGCTACCCCTCTGGCCACATCGACGTCGAACGAATCGACCTCGGAGTCGACGGCTGACATTTCATCATCATCTGCGTCTGTGGCGTCATCGAGTTCGCCCACTTCCCGGACGGACCAGGCCGGGCCGGCTCAACAACTTTCGGCCGTGCTCGCCTCACTCGCCTCACCCGACAACCCGTCGCTGGTGGTGCTGCCCCAGTTCATGACTGCCATCGAAGGGGCTTCGCAATGACCGAACGCTGGACATCGCTGCACCGTTCGACAACGGCCGGCTCGCTCGCCTCAAGCTGGAACGACGGCTACATGGTGGACTCGGTCTACACGCCGGGGATGATGTCGGACCTCACGCCCACCTGGCTGTCCGCCGCCGCCGTGCTGCACGGGCAACCACCGCTGCGGCGAGTTGACGGGCGGCCGCTGCGCTGGCTCGACCTCGGCACCGGGCTCGGCACCTCCGCAGCGATGGTGGCCGCCGCAAACCCCAACATCGAAGTGTGGGGATTCGACTACAACCCCGCCCACGTAGACGCCGGCCAAACCCTGGCGAGCCGTGCCGGGCTGGGCAACTGCCACTTTCACGAAGCCAGCTTCGAGACCCTCGCAGGGGACCTCACCATCGGACCCGACGAAGTTGACGTCGTGGTGGTCAACGGTGTCTATAGCTGGATCTCCAAGCACAACCAGCGCCAGATCGCCTCGATCATCCGCCAACGCCTACGCCCCGGCGGGTTTGCCTACATCATGTATGAGGTGCCGTTGGGGTGGGCGTCGCTATCGCCGGTGACCGAAGCGCTGCGCCTTCACGCCGCAGCAAGCCGCCGCCACCCCGTACCCGCTTTTGCCGACGCCGCAGCCGCCGTGGCCCAACTCGCCGAACTCGGCGCCAAGACATTCCCGCTGCCACCCGCCGAAGCCGAACGCATGCAGAACTGGTCCTCGGCCAACGGTTTCTACGCCGCACACGAATACCTCGGATCCAATTTCGGGCCGTTGATGCTCTACGAAGTGGCCCGCACAATGGCCGACGCCAGATGCTCGCTCGTAGGCACCACCAACGTGCTCAGCGCCTTCCAGTACAACTGGATGTCAGAAGAACTGCGAGCCATGTTCAGCGAAGTGCAGGACCCAATCCTGAGCGAAATGCTTCACGACGTCTTTGGCGAAAGGGCCCTGCGAGCAGACCTCTATCGCCGTGGACTCGCCTCCCCAACCAACCAAGAGATCCAGGAGTGGAGTCGAGACCTAGAGATGGTCGGGCTGAGCCGAGACCTTGAGGACAAGCCAGTAGGCATGCTCGTGGGCGGAGTGACCTTGGACGCCTCCTACCACCAGCCCCTCATCGACGCCATGGCCCAAGGCCCGCTCGACGCCGAAGCGATCATGGGGATTCACCCCGAATGGACCTGGCGAGACGCCGTAACTGCCATGGCGCTACAGATCGGTGGCGGATATGCGGCGCCGTCGGTGCGAGGTGCGCCCACTGCCGAAGTGATCGAAGCGTCACGACGCCTCAACGAAGTGATCTTTGCCGACAACCGCAACGGAGTCGGTCACTCCTATCTCGTCGCCCCGAAGCTCGGGTCCTCCATCAACATCGACTCGATCGAACTCATAGCGATCGACGCCATCCGCTCTCTTGCACGGGGTGGCGGCGAGGTTGGTGCTGGCGAGGTTGGTGTTGGTGAGGTTGGCGGTGCTGGTGAGGTTGGTGCTGGTGAGGTTGGTGTTGGTGAGGTGGCCGATGCGGTGGCAGCCGAACTGAACCGACTTGGCCACTTCGTCAGAGAAGACGGCAAGCTGCTCAAGGACCCAGATGAAGCCCGGCCCGTGATCGAGAAACGGTCCGAGCATGCCCTGAAGCTGTCCAAGGACCTGCTCCCCCGTCTCGGAATCGTCTGAACTCAAGGCTGGCAGAGCTACGCCAGATGAGTAGCACCCCTTTCGTCCTCAACAACCCGTAGCTAGCCTTGGACACATGAAGCCAACAGCGGAAGACGTCGCAGCAGC
>JAGQSI010000297.1 GCA_020439605.1 Acidimicrobiales bacterium
GATCTGAGCAATCACATCTGCCTGATCCAAGGAAATCTCTCCAGCCCGAAGGGCCCCGATGCACGTTGGGAGTTCCTCAACACGGCGCGCCAACCGGGCAATTCGATTTGCTGTGGCCTTGGAAACACCGCCCTTCCATGCAATGTATTGGGAACACGTATGGAGGCCGGGGCCGATGTGGTGACCTTCTTCCATAGCCACCACTGCCAAATCCACCAACCGACCGTATCCAGCGTTGATTACGCCGGCCACGCCCTTGAACTCCTCGGTTGCCTCGTTGTACAGGCGCGATGCCTCGCGCACGTCCTCACTGATTGTGCCGTTTCTCGGCGAATTGGTATTAGAACCAGTGAACATAGCTGTCACCATATCACGTTCTCGAACACTTGTTCGTTCATTTTAGGAAATTTCCAGAAAATTTCTGTGACCGTCCTGCCCCAGCCATGAAATCAACGCACTAGCTTCAGTATCCATGAGTGGTGTGACAGTCAGATTGGCGTTCTGGAACACGTGGCTTCTCTCCCCGCGTCTGTGGGGCACCGGGCCAAGAATTCCCGGGTCCAAGGGATGGTTTGCCCCCGAGGTGGAAGCAAGGACCCCACTAGTAGCCAAGGCGGTGGCAAACCGCTTCGATGTTGCTGCTCTCGGTGAGGTATTCGAAACCAGCGAGCTCGACGTGTTGGAGGCGAGCTGGCCGGAAGCAACCCTGGTGAGGGGTCCGGGCCCCAAGCGTCCTCGCCTCCAGGGAAGCGGGCTCGCCACTTTCGTAGGCCCAGACACTCTCGTCTTGCGCTCAGCCAGCCACATCTATCGCTCTGGCGGAGACCTGCGGGATTCAGACACCTACGCCACCAAGGGCGCCCTGCTCACAACAGTGCGCTACCACCCGGATCTGCCACCACTGGACCTGTTCAGCACCCACTTGCTAGCTGGCGGAGAGCTGTTCCCGATTCCCGGCGCCAACGACACCAGACGCCACCATGTGGCTCGTATGGCGCAGGTGGACGAACTCATCGGGTTCATTGAGCGGACCCATGATCCATCGCACATTCTGATGGTGGTTGGAGACTTCAACGTGATTGGTGGGACACCCGAATACGAAGACCTCGCCACCCACATGGACCGGGCAAAGCTCAAGGACGTGTGGCCGAACAATGGCATCGGGCCCGGCCCAACCTGCACGTTTACAGACCCTTCCCAGCTCCCACCCGACCCCGACGAACCAGACATGGTGTTGGACAGCGAGCTGGACGAAGCGGGCGAAAGACTGGACTACATCTGGTTGAGGTCTCCAGAAAGCCTGACCATCGAAGCAGAGCGGCCAAGACGCTGGGCGTTCGGTGATCGTGGGGTGCAGGGCGGCCCAGCAGGATCCCTATCGGATCACCTGGCCATCTCGACCACGCTGCATATCCAAGCACGAGGCTCTCAGGCCTGACACCATCAAAGGGATGCAGCCACCTCCTGATTGCCCACTGGTCCCGCTTCCTGCTCAGCCAAAAGCCGCAGTGTGGCCAACATCGCAATGGCAACGCGCCACCCCGACAAGCGTTGGAGCGGACGAATCAGAACTCAATGCGTTGCTCGACGAGATGTTCGAACAGCAGGTTCATCCCGGCATCGGCCAAACCTTCGCATGTGGGGTGGTGGCGCAAGGCCAGCTAGTGGCAGAGCGCTATGGCAAGCGGGTGGTGAGAGACGTCCGGGCGTTCGAACCCAACCCTCCCCTCGAAGACGTGACGCCACAGACCCAGTTGCTCAGTTGGTCCATGGCCAAGAGCATCACGAGCCTCGCGGTTGGTGCGGCCGTTGGAGATGGCCACCTCCGGGTGAAGGACAAGGTGATGGAGCCTCTGTGGCAGGGTCCAGCAGACCCGAGAGCCGAGATCACATGGGAAGACCTCCTCACCATGCGTCCGGGCCTGAAATGGGAAGAGGAGTACTACGACCTGGGCAAGGAGGTGCTGCCAGATGTGGTCACCATGTTGTTTGCAGACGGCGCCGATGACATGGGGGCCTTCGCTGCCAACTTCCCACTGGTCAACGAACCCGGCTCACCCGAGGCCTACGCCTACTCGTCTGGCACCACCAACATCATTGCGAAGAACCTTCAACGAGTGCTGGGCCTGACAGAGGAAGGTATGCGCCGTTACCTGGGGGAGCGCATCTTCGACCCGATCGGCATGACGAGCGCCACCGCGGACTTCGACAAAGCCGGAACTTTCATCGGCTCCTCCTATGTCCATGCCACTCTTCAGGACTGGTGCAGATTTGGGCTGCTGGCATTGCGAGGCGGCCAATGGGGCGGTCAGCAGTTGGTTCCGGCGGACTGGATGGATTGGTCACGCACTGCTCGATCCTGGAACGAGGGTTACTTCCATGGTGCCCATTGGTGGGCCTGGGACGATCCGGAGACGCCGTTCGGTGCTCACGGGTTCGAAGGGCAAAGGGTGATCGCGTTTCCAGCACGTGATGTGGTTGTGGTTCGCCTCGGGCACTCTGGCGCCCTCGATGGCCCAGCACTCAATAGCTACCTGTTCGATATCGCCCGCTGTTTCCCGAAGCTCTGACGATGAGCAACATGTCCAGCCCCACAGATGTGTTCCGCCTAGATGGCAAGGTTGCCGTGGTCACTGGGGCTTCATCGGGCCTGGGGAGGCGGTTTGTGAAGGT
>JAGQSI010000298.1 GCA_020439605.1 Acidimicrobiales bacterium
CGTGAAGAGGCTCCTTTCGTTCAACATCGTTGGGCAGATCGGCTACATGGTGATGGGACTTGCCCTCGCAACCGTGGCTGGATTTGCCGCGGTGATCTTCTCGCTCGTTCACCACATCGTCGTGAAGACCACCCTGTTTCTCACCGGTGGGCTCATCGAGCATCACGCTGGTACCAGCCGCCTGTCCAAGCTAGGGAATCTCATCAGAACCGCTCCATTCATCACTGTGCTGTTCCTGATTCCAGCGCTGGGCCTCGTCGGCATACCACCCTTTTCGGGGTTTGTCGCCAAGTTCTCGCTGCTGTCAGCAACTGCGGCTTCAGAGCAATGGTGGATCTTCGCTGTGGCCCTGTTGGTCAGTTTTCTCACGTTGTTCTCCATAGCGAAGGTCTGGACCTCTGTGTTTTGGGGTGATCCCATGACCGAATCCAGCGATGGGCCCGACGAAGTGGACGGTATTGGAACCCAGGGCGAGGTACTGCTCAAGAAGTCACCGGCTCTCATGGTTGTTCCAACTGCCGTGCTCGCCGCGGCCACTTTTGTTCTCGGGATCTTTGGTGGGCCCGTGTTCGACCTGGCCGAAAGAGCAGCACAGGACCTCATGAATACCGCCGCATACGTCGAGGCGGTGAGGCCATGATCTCCATCTGGTTTGCAGCCATGCTGGTTGGCGTCTGGCTTCTGCTTTGGGGAACCTTCAGTGTGGCCAACGTGTTGAGCGGTATAGCGGTAGCCAGCATCATCGTTTTGTGGATCCCAGAACTACGCCTCTCGTTGAAAGAGACCCACCTGCGCCCGGTGGCTCTCGGTCGTTTCGTGGGATTGGTGGTGTTCGATCTCCTTCGAGCCAACTGGGTGGTTACACGAGAAATCCTGACCAAGGGCTCCAACATTCGCACCGGAATCGTCGAGATAGAACTACCGGACTGCTCCGATGAGGTAGTGACGGTGGTATCCAATGTATTGGGTCTAGCACCGGGAACCATGCCGATCGAGGTGCGACGCGATCCGGTCCGAATCACTATCCACGTACTTCACCTTCACGACCTGGGACAGATCAGAAACGATGTCTACAGGCTCACCGAACTTGCCATCAAAGCTTTCGGGAGCGAGGAGTCAGTTGCTGCTCTCGGTTCTCAACTAGCCGTGGGGCCAACCTCCACAACTAGGAGGCTGCGATGATCATCGTGATTTCTGTTGTTCTCTTGACGGCCTTCTTCGCTTTTTTCGCTCGTCTTCTCATCGGCCCCACGCTCGCTGACCGAGTTGTGGCCCTTGATGGCATGTCGGTTGCGGGAGTAGCTGGCATTGTGGCCCACGCTGTTCACACAGGCGACAGTTCGTTTCTGCCGGTGGCTGTCCTGTTCACCCTCGTGGGCTTCGTCGGGACCTCTGTTGTGGCCCGTTTCATCGAGGGGCGGGGCGAATGATCGCCGAGATCGTCATCCTCGCAGGGTCGCTTCTGATCCTGATTGCTGCCATTGGGGTACTGCGTTTCGATGACACGATGGCGCGGATGCACAGTCTCACCAAGGGTTCCACCCTTGGCCTCCTAGCTGTGCTCATCGGCGGAGCCTGGGCAGCACAGGATCCAAATTCCATCACGTTTCTTATGCTCGCCGGCGCACTACAGGTCATCACCTCACCCGTTGGGGCCAACATGTTGGGACGTGCCACCTACCGGGCCAAGGGTATCCCCAATCGCCTCGACGTAGTTTCTCTTCAACCCACTGATCCGATCAAGGACACCCCGAGGCCCAACACTGAAAACAACTCCGAGGCGCTAGATTCGCTCTGACAGCTTCGGCATAATCCTTCGCTAGCCATCCGCGACGAGAAACGCACAGGGCTTCGCTGTCACCCCCCCCTTCTATGGTTGACACCATGAAAGCCGTTGGGACATCACACAACCACGTCCCGGCGGTGCTCGTCACTACGCTCGGCCAACGCGGCCGAGCCGAGACCAAAGGCGAACTATGACTGATCAGATAAAACCTCGGTGCCCGAAATGTGGCTCTAGCGACATTGGGCGCGTCGCTTACGGCTGGAGGGACGAAGCCCTTGAGCGTGCGGAGCTCGATGGCGAACTAACTGTTGGCGGACAAAGGGTTGATGAGAACCAGCCAACACACTTCTGTCGCGAGTGTTCGCACCGTTGGAACCAATGGCCAAACGGCGGCATTGCGATACCTCCGGTTGGAGCAGCATGGTCCTGGATTGTGATGTTCGCTGACACCTACAACGGATACGAACACCATGGAGACCTTGAAGGACTAACGGCGCTTCACGACCAACAACGGCGAAAACATGGGTTGGGTGAGGACCTGAGCAACGACGTCGGCGTGTTGAGAGCCATGTTGTTCTACGAATACAGATCGGACCGTTTTGGGGGCGGATACGGTCCTGACGAGAAAGAACGGAACTTCATCGACGCAGTCCTGGCCCGCTTATTTGAGGTCACAGATGGAACCGTGCCCGGCCCGAGCGAGAGTCCAGAAGTAACTCGCTGACCACCTCAAGGTCGCAGCTTGAAAGACCGCCTCTGCGGTAGTCAGCCCACCCTCATGCGATCTCGGCCGATCTCTTCGCGAAGCGAACAGCTTCTCGACGGGTCCGCCCGAGGGTTTCTGATGTCTCGCAACATCAAAATGGTGGGCCATGAGGGAATCGAA
>JAGQSI010000029.1 GCA_020439605.1 Acidimicrobiales bacterium
GGCACCGCCGGAGTCCACCGCGTGAACTCGTGTAGCCACAATCCCTGCTACTCGTTCATCTAGCTGGTGTTCGGTGGTGACGGTGATCTTGGCTACGTCGCTTTCGCGATGGACCTCGACCGTCACCTCTCCGCCGTCCACTCCTTCGATGGCTAGCACTCGTCTCGCTTCGACGAGAAGTGGTTCAGCACGCCGTTGCGACACGGCATCCACTGCTCTGCTTATGGCCGCCGGCAACGCAGCAGCATCATCACAGACCTCGGTCCATTCAGCCAACGGGCCCGGTGAGGGCTCTTGATCCCCGATCACCACTACTGGAAGCCCAACCCGAAGCGCGCAGGTAATGCCTGATTCCTGTGCGGTGGGTGCCGCTGTGGGCTTGTCACGGATGGCCACCACCGCATGAACCGGCGGGCCCTCCAACGGGCAGCCTTCGTGGGTCAAGCCTTTGCAGGGAAACGCCGGCGCATCACGTTCGTGACAGCGAACGACCTCATGGCCGCTTTCTTGAAGGGTCGAGGCAACCAACTCTGAAGCTCGATGGTCCCCACTGCTCGGTTCGATCAACAAGGTGCGCATACATAGACGCTCGCGCCCGGTTCGAAAATACGGCAGGGCCAAAGGTCCCACGTCGTCAACTTGGGTTGTGGGTGCGTACCATCCTTGTCATGAGCGGATTGGGTGAAGTCGTCGATAGAGCATCCAACCCTGACGATGCCGTCGACGGATTTCTCAGTTGGGTCGAGCAAGAGGGTCTAACGCTCTATCCACATCAAGAAGAAGCGCTGGTGGAGGCCGCCGCTGGCAGCCATGTCATCGTCGATACCCCAACCGGATCCGGCAAGAGCCTCATCGCCGCGGCCGCACACACGATCTGTCTCAGCGAAGGCGGCCGAAGCTTCTACACCGCTCCGATCAAAGCTCTCGTCTCAGAAAGGTTCTTCGAACTGACCGCTCGTTTCGGTGCAGACAAGGTGGGCATGCTCACCGGCGACGCGGCCGTGAACCCGACCGCTCCACTCATCTGTGCCACCGCTGAAGTGCTTGCCAACATCGCGCTCAGAGATGGGGATTCTGCCCCGGTGGACCAGGTGGTCATGGACGAGTTCCACTACTTCTCAGACCCTGACCGGGGTTGGGCCTGGCAGGTTCCGCTGCTGGAACTACCCCATGTCCAGTTTGTTCTCATGTCCGCAACCTTGGGAGACGTGTCGAGATTCGTCACAGACCTTCCGGTTCGCACAGGGCGAGAGGTCGCGGTGGTGCGCTCAGCGCAAAGACCGATCCCGCTGATCCACGAATTTCGGGTTCAACCCCTTGGGGAGGTTGTGGAGGAACTTCTCTCCACTCATCAGACGCCTGTCTACCTGGTTCATTTCACGCAGGCATCAGCGGTGGAACGCGCCCAATCTCTCATGTCGGCCAAGCGCTTGAGCCGGGAAGAAAAGGATCGTGTAGCCGAGGAGATTGCAGCGTTTCGTTTTTCTGCTGGCTTCGGAAAGACCTTGTCCAAGTTCGTGCGAAACGGCATTGGGGTTCATCACGCAGGAATGCTCCCCAGATATCGCCGTCTTGTTGAGCGCCTTGCCCAGGCGGGTCTGTTGAGGGTGATCTGCGGGACCGACACCTTGGGTGTTGGCATCAACGTTCCGATCAGGACCGTGGTTCTGACCGCCTTGGCCAAATACGACGGCACCTCGGTTCGACTCTTGTCTGCACGCGAGTTTCATCAGATCGGTGGACGTGCCGGGCGTGCAGGCTTCGATACCTCTGGTTTGGTCATCGGCCTAGCACCAGATCACGTGATTGAAAATGCCAAGGCCGAAGCCAAGGCACTGGCCAGGTCCGCCAAGGATGGCAAGGTCAGAAAGCTCGTGAAGAAGAAGCCACCACCGGGCCAGGTGAGTTGGGGCCAACCGACCTTCGATCGTCTGGTCTCAGCGCCCCCAGAGGCCTTGGTGTCATCGTTCTCGGTGAGCCATTCGATGTTGCTGAATGTCTTGGACCGTCCCGGAGACGGCAGGACGGCTCTTCACGAGCTTCTCACCAACAACTACGAGCCAGAGATCCGCCAGGCGAAACACGTGGAGAAGGCCGAAGCTCTCTTCGAAGCTCTCCGAGATGGCGAAGTGATCGAAGAACTCGAGGAACCAGACGACTTCGGGAGAACCGTTCGCGTCACCATTGACCTGCAGGAAACGTTTGCACTGAATCAGCCGCTGTCACCGTTTGGCCTGGCCGCGCTGGACCTGCTCGACCCACAAAGTGAAACCCACGGGCTAGATGTCGTATCGATCGTGGAGTCGATCCTCGATGACCCACGGCCAGTCATCGCAGCACAGATCTCCAAGGCCAAGGGCGAAGCGGTGGCCTCGATGAAGGCCGCCGGCATGGACTATGACCAGCGCATGGCGGAGCTGGAAACGGTTACCCACCCACGCCCGCTCGCTGAACTCCTCGAGCCGATGTTCGACACCTACAGAGGACGTCATCCATGGGTGAGCGAACATCCGCTCAGGCCAAAATCTGTGGTGAGAGACCTCTGGGAACGGGCAATGGATTTCGGGGACTACGTGCGCCACTACCAGCTGGCTCGCTCAGAGGGGCTGGTGCTTCGCTACCTCTCCGATGTCTACAAGACGTTGAGCCGCACCATTCCCGAGGACAAGAAGACCGAAGAGCTTCTCGACATCATCGAATGGCTAGGTGAAATGGTCAGGCAGGTTGACTCGTCGCTTCTCGATGAGTGGGAGGCTCTGCGCAATCCGCAGGTCCAATCCGAGCGCGCCGACCCACGAGTTGCCCAAGGTGATGACTCTGCTCCACCGGTAACCGCCAACCGCAGGGCGTTCATGATTCTGGTTCGCAACGCCATGTTCCAGCGTGTGGAACTAATCGCCCGGCGTGACTGGAATGAGCTTGATGCGCTCGATGGAGAATCTGGTTGGGATGCCCAGCGCTGGTTTGATTCGCTCGCCCCGTACTTCGAGGATCACGGAAGCGTGCTGATTGACGGCGACGCCCGCTCCAGCGCGATGTTGCAGATAACAGAGGGGCCAGACGTTTGGGTTCTTCGCCAGGTTCTCCATGATCCCGCCGGCGATCATGACTGGGGGATCGAAGCCAGATTGGACCTCAGGGCCAGCGATTCCGAGGGGTCGGCAGTAGTAGAGATAACCGCTGTCAGACCACTTTCCTGAGCATTTCCGGACCCCCGAAAAATAAACCGACCGCGGGCCGATTTCCCCTTTTTGGTTTTCTGGGGAACCATGGTGTCCATGACCGATACACCATGGCAGGGCGATGCTTGTTCTCTCGTTGACGCTTTCCGGGCCGGCGAACGAAGTCCAGTAGAAGAACTCGAGGCGAGCCTCGCCTCCATCAAAGGCTCCAAACTCAACAACTGGGCCTTCTTGGACCCTGAACGTGCCCGCCAGGCAGCCAAGGACGCAGACGTGTCCATGCCATTCGGTGGAGTACCAGCGGGCATCAAAGAACTTGAACAGGTCGAAGGGTGGCCCGACACGGGTGGCTCTGTCGTCTTCAAGGACCGTATTGCAGATCACACCTGTCACCACATCCAACGACTGCTGACCAGAGGTGGTGTTGTCCCGGTAGGACTCACCACATCCTCGGAGTTCGGTGGACTCAACGTCAGTGTCACCAAACTCAATGGAGTAGCCCACAACCCGTGGCAATACGGCCGTACGGTCGGTGGATCCTCTGGTGGCGCCGCTGCAGCAGTAGCTGGTGGTCAGGTGAGCGTTGCGAGCGGAGGGGACGGCGGAGGCTCAATCCGTATCCCCGCTGGCTACACCGGCTTGTTTGGTTTCAAAGGCACCTTTGGTCGTATCTCACGTGGCCCACACGCAATGTCACGACCAAACACTGTGGTGCTCGGCAACCTCGCGCGCTCGGTGCGAGACGCTGCTCGCTACCACGATGTGTGTGATGGAGTAGATGGCTATGACCCGACCTCACTGCCTCACACCACTTCTTGGGAGAAGGGCCTCGGAACACAGGACCTGAAGGGTCGCAGAGTTGCGATAGTTCCCAGCATCGGTGGCGCCATCTTGGAGCCCGGTGTCGAGGAGCTCATTCGAGAACAGGCAGCCCTGCTAGCTGTCGATGCGGGTCTTGAGGTTGTAGATCTAGATGTGAAGGTGCCAAATCTCGCTGCTCAGTGGATGATGGGCAACCTGTCCACGCTGCTCGCCGAGCTGGACACCAAGTGGCCACGCTGTGCCGATGACCTGACCGGCGAGATCGCACTCGGACTGTTTCTCGCCCAGTCCATGTACAACCTCAACACCGCCGCAGTGGCGGAGAAGATGCGCGTGGATGCGAACTTGGCCATGGCCAAGGCGTTCGAGGAAGTGGATTTCATCTTTGCCGCCACCAACCCCGGCCCAGCATTCTCAGCCGAGTCAACCACCTCCAACCCTGACGATGACCTGATCGACATGATCCAGTCCAATGTCTTCACCAAGTGGGGAGCACGTGGCGCTCTGGCATCTGTGCGTGTAGCTGCATCGATGTTCCCGAAGCTTCCATCGCTCATTCTCGATGAGGCTGCTCGCCGCTTCCCGTCGATGATGGCGATGGGTGCGCTCACCATCATCTCCAACATCTACGGAAACCCGGCCGCCTCCGTGCCGGCTGGAACCCTCAACGGTTTGCCTGTCGGTATGCAACTACTCGGCCGCCACCATGAGGACGCCTTGTTGTTCGACCTAGCTCTGACGGTCGAGCGCGAGCGGCCTTGGCCACTAGTAGCACCTGCTGTCACCGAAGCGTTGAGCGCTGCTAGCTGAGGTGACACCGAGTAGCGGCCGTTGTCCTTGTGGGCTACCCGCCCTATACGACCAGTGCTGTGGCCGTTTCCACGACGGCGCCAACGCCCCAACCGCAGAACTTCTCATGCGATCTCGATACAGCGCATTCGTCAAAGCGGATGGGGCCTATCTGCAAAGAACCTGGCACCCGAGAACCAAGCCGCGTCGGATCCATTTGGGTGATGACAGAACCTGGTTGGGGCTAGAAGTCGTCTCCACGTCCGCTGGCGGCCTGCTCGACTCCGATGGGACCGTTGAGTTCATCGCCACCCACCGCCAAAACGATGGGTCTATTCGTTCCCACCACGAGGTGAGCGAATTCACCCGACTAGACGGAGCCTGGGTCTACGTGATCGGTGCGGTTGGATCCATCTAGTTCCGCGCGCACCTCATCGGTATCGGCGCCAAGGGCCCGGCCCGCCCAACGCAACGAACCCGGCGTTTCGCTCAGATGGGCGATTAGACCCTGCATCGGGGTGCCATCGAGGTCCACAACCGCTCCGCGAGCACGCATATGGGGATCTGCTGCTAGCTCACTCATGTCATAGACGGGCGCCGCGGCACAATGCGCCGCTTCGAAGGTGGCCAGCACCTCTTCGAGCGGGCGTTGCAGACACCATGCCGCAAGGGTCGCGTCCACTTCTTCGCGATGCGCTACTCGCCCACCAAAGTCCTCGAATCGTGGATCGCCACCCAATCCGATGAGCTCCATCACACGAGTGGCAACCGTCTCTGCCGACGTGGAGATAGCCACCCATTTACCGTCGGCACACCTATAGGTACCCCGCGGCACCGAATAGGCGATACCGGATCCAAGGCGCGGCGAAAGCTCTGCGCGCAGCTCCCAAAGAGACATCAGGGGTCCCATGAATTGAAACAACGATTCCAGGAGGTTTACGTCCACCACCTGCCCCACGCCGCTATGGAGGGCAACCATGGTGGCGAAGGCTGCGCTCAGGGCTGTCACCTCATCGGTCAACGCAATTGGCGGTAACAGGGGAGCTCCATCGGGCTCGCCGTTTATCGCGGCAAACCCCGACATGGCCTCAGCAAGAGTGGCAAAGCCGGGTCTCTGCGAATATGGGCCGTCCTGGCCAAATCCAGTTACTCGTGTGACAACGAGCTTCGGGTTCTGTGCAATGAGTCCCTCTGGATCCAGACCCAACCGTTCGAGAGTTCCCGGTCTGAAGTTCTCCACCAACACATCTGCCGTGGAGACGAGACGCCTGACGAAATCAAGGTCCTCTGGGTCCTTGAGGTCTGCCACAACACACCGTTTGTTTCGCCCTGCGAGTTTCCACCACAAAGAAACGTCATCAGCGGGGTGGGTCCACCCCATCGAGCGTGTTGTGTCTCCGGTTCCAGGGCGTTCCACTTTGATCACATCTGCACCAAAGTCCGCTAGGTAACGAGCGCACCCCGGCCCAGCCACAACGGTTGCGAGATCCACCACTCGCAGGTTGTTGAGCGGACCGGAACCAGAAGAAGTCATTGCCAAACAGCTTGGCCGCTGCCGCCTCCGGTTGGGGAACCCAGGGGAGACTTCCGACCAGGCTTTCGCCTCCTGGGGTGGTCGTGGTCTGCCCCTGGGTCTTACCCG
This sequence comes from Acidimicrobiales bacterium, assembly GCA_020439605.1. Taxonomy (GTDB): domain Bacteria; phylum Actinomycetota; class Acidimicrobiia; order Acidimicrobiales; family Iamiaceae; genus Aquihabitans. The sequence continues at coordinate 6,436 of JAGQSI010000029.1, forward strand.
CCTTCGCCCTACCCCTAAGGGCCGACAAAGGTAGTCCACGCCACCCAGGAGTTCCCGGGATCGCCGCAGCCGCCATAGCGTGCACCATTTACAAACTCGGCGCACCCACAAAGTGTGCCATATCCGAATTTCATGTCAGTTAATTGGCCGGTCCAGAACGTTCGTGAGCGGCCTCAGGCCCCCTCTACCCGTCAAGGCCTTAAGAACTAGACCTAAATCCTCTTGGGGGGTCAGGTCTACCAACACGTCAAACGCCACCCGAGCGGCACGTCTAGGTGGCGGCGTTGGTAGATCTATGGCGTCGGAGAGATCCAGACCATGCACAACTAGTTCCACAACTCGAGTGGCCAAGTACTGCGCTATCGGCATCTCACCAACAAAGAGATGAAGCTCTTCCCACGGTTCCAACCGCGAAACCACAGAATCTGCACTGTTCCAGTAACGCTCGGTCGCCTCAACCCAGTCAGCGTCAAGGGCGGCCTCGCGTTTGGCCCTAGCAGCAATATGGATATGGGGCGTTTGCTCGGCGAGAACAATCCGGAAGTACTGCGCCGCGGTGGCAATCTGCGTCGGGTCCTTTGTTTCACCTTCGGCATAATCCGAGATGGTCCGAAAGGCCCGTGCCCCATGAGCAACCAGCTCCCGGACACTCCACTGTCCGAGACCCGGCCGATCCCACTGATGATCATCCACTCCGCCAACCAGCGACCTCCACCAATGAGCCGCATCTCGAAAGGCTGCCGTGGTTTCACTCGGGTCAAAAATTCTGTCCATTACGGTCCTCAAGTCTCTATTGAAAAGCAGCGGTCTGACAGTTGAGCAAAGGCATAGTCCCGGTAGAGGCCGTGGTACATGTGACGCGTCTTCTCGCTCCATTCGAGCGCCGCAGGCTCATTGATCCGACGTGCCACCTGCAGGATCGACCCCTCATGAACAAAGTACTCGGCCCACATTCCGGGATAGTCCTTCACGCAGGCAACCTCCACCCACGGGACCTCACCTGTCGCCTCGAAACGACGGACCCTGTTCCTGTGGGTATGTCCAGCGAAATAGCCACGAAGCCGTGCCCGGCGCGAGAACACCTCGACCAAAGCCTCCGAAGAGTCCACATCAATGCCGAACTCATGGTCTGCGCGCTCTGCCGAGGCCCGGTCACCAAGGTGATGATGGCCAAACACGAGAACCGGCCTGTCCGCCCTGGCTGCGAGCTCATCGAGTTGTTCCAGTTGCTCCTTCGAAACAGCCCCGTGAACCATCCCGTCCAAGGAGGTGTCGATCACTGCGAGCACCACTCCCTCAAGCCAGACCTCCTGAAATCCAATCGCTGCAAACGGCGCGTAGTTGTAACTCTCGTGATTGCCTCGAACCACGGTAAGCCGTTCACCGAAACTCGGTTCGTAAGCAGCTCGAAAGGCGTCGTACTCCCCCTGGGAGCCGGTGGATGTGAGATCACCCTTTACGATCACCGCTGCAGGGTTTGCTGCAGCAATCTCGGCCACAGCAGCGCGGTTCATTACCTCAGGAAATGGAGCTTCTCCGGGTCCAACCTCAAAGACCGGTCCTACATCTGAGCCTTCGATCACACCGCAACTGGTCTCACCGAAATGGACATCATTGACCGTGGCGAAGCTCGTGAGGAGCTCTCCACGTTCCGCCAGGGTGCGAAATGCAAAGCCATCGATCTCATAGACCGAGTCAGGCCTAAGAGCGCCATAGCTGCGCGCTACGCCGGCCTCGAATACCACCGCCTCGCGGCTTGTGACCGTAGTGAGCTCAGGCGCCGATGGCGGGAAAGTTACAAAATCCGAGCACACAGCCTCACGATACAGATACGATCGCGTTTATGGCGGCTCCGGTGTGGCTTGTTGATGAACCTATCGATTCAGAGACCCTCGTCCCAACGGGATGGAAGGTCCACCAAGGTTTTGAGCCAGCATCAACACCTTGGCTACTTGCTGACCATCGAATCATTTGTGTTGGCAACATTGAAAATGAACAAGACGGTGCAGCCGCTCTACTGGCGCTGGCACGTGGAGCCGTGCTGCTGATCCACGTGAACCTCAACGGTCACTCTGGTCAACGCCTGATTGAGGACCTTTGCAAGGTTGCCAAGGCTCACCCACTTCGCGAGGAGGGGTCCGAGCTCAAGGAGGTGCATGTTGCACTCCTAGATGCTCTAGCCAAAGGAGTGACTGTCTCTGCTGCTGCTGTTCAACTCCACCTCTCGAGACGTACGGCAAACAGACGCCTCGCTGAAATACGTGAGTTGCTAGACGTTGGCACAAACGCCGAGGCCGTGTCCTTGTGGATCAAACAACGCCGCGATCCAACGAGGCTCTAGTCCGACATAGACGCTTCAAGGCGTTGCAACTCGGCCACCGCAGCAAGACGGGTTGGAGCATTGAGGACCCGGCGCGCCGAGCGAATTGAGGACTCGACGGTAGAGGGCGCAACTCCTCGAACAGCAGCAATCTGTGCGGAACTGAGACCTTCACCCACGAGTCTCAACACATCAACCTGACGAGCGGTGAGCGGCCCAACCCCACGCTCTCGTACAAACACCGCGTTTGCGCCCAACGAACGCAGCGAGGATCTGGCTCGTGAGAGAATCGAGCTACAGCCAATCTTGGCTGCCGATACCTCTACATTTCGTAGTAGGGAGAGCGCGCCCTGCTCACCTAGGTGACCGAGGCACACTGCTCTCGCCCAACGACACCGAAGTGCGCAACGCAGGTCGCAGGTACTCCATAGTTTTGCCGCTTGACGATAAAGGTCTGCCGCTTCGGCGTATCTGCCCTCCGCCTGTGCCACTGCTGCTCGCCACTCAACAGGCACGCCAGCAAACATGGCGAATATCGGGTCCGGTTCGTCGCCCTTTGGCACTTCGCCTTGTGCAATAGCGCTATGAGCACCAATGAGCCTGGTAATGAACCCGGCTGGATAGACACCTGCGCCGACCGACTCAACGCTTGCGAGCGCTTCAAGAACTCCGTCATCGTCCCCCATGGCCCACGAGATCTCCGCTCCAGCCCATCCCCGAAGGGCAGCCTTCTGAAGCTCATCTGCCCCTTCGATACCGTCGAGTAGATCACGAGACTCGCTAAATCTTCCCAGCTCGGCCAAAGCTACTGCCATCGTTGTGAATAGGTAGGGCTGAGCCACGTACTTCGGCGTCAAGGCAAGATCTCCACCATGGTCCTGCACCAACTTCTCCGGGGGATACCCACATTGCAGGCCGAGCATCGCTCTATACGCCTGCAATGTGAGTGTGGAAAATGTGGGATCTGGGTCGGGCTGATTGCGCAACTCGCGCTCGGCGAGCGCCAGAGCCACGGCGGGTTCGCCGCTCAACCAACGGTGTAGCAACGATGTCACCACAGCAAGATGTTCGAGGTCTCGATCCCCTTGCTCTCGGGCTTGTTGAATGACCTCGTCGGTCATTTCTTCCCAGCCCTGTCGATCCATCATCTGGTAGATGGCTGCGAGGCGCCACTTGGCAACGAGGACCTCTTCGCCCAATTCAAGCGCTAGCACCAAAGCTTGCTCGCTACGCTGCAAATCCCTTTCGAGATCAAAGTCCGGACCGGTGCGAAACGTTGTGGTTCCCACCAGCGCCAGAACCTCCATAGCGGTGCCACTGCCGGCCAAAAGCTCTAGAGATCGCTCACCGGACTCTGCCGCCAGCACCAACTGTCCAGCACCCCAATGGGCCTCGGCTCTCGCCAGGAGCAACTGGCCCTGCTCGTAATTGCCCAAACCCTCCATACCAGGGGGATCACACACCGTTATCGCATCCAACGGCCGGCGATATTTGGTCAACAACCGCGCCAGTTGGAAACGTGAGTTGGCGTCAACTTCACCGGGTGCCTCGCAGCGAACTATCAGCTCTAGAAGCTCTAGTCGGTCACGATCAGACGGAGCGCCGTGATCCTCAATGACCTTTAGAGCACGGGCTCTCGCCGTGGCTGTCTCGCCTACTCGCTCCAAGAGATGGGCACCTTCGATTGGGCCAACCAGAGGCACCAGCGAAAGTCGAGTCTCGTCCGCTCTAGTCCCAAGTAGATCAACTATGACCTCGCCAAGATGATCATGGCGAGTAGCAATCCGCTCACCCACCATTCGAGCTAGACCAGCATCAAGAAGTGTCTGAGCGCTCGCCCCGACTGTGGAGAGATCTACCGGACGCCCAAGAATCGCCAACCGCTCAAGTGACTCACGGGCCACGTCATCGAGCTCATCCACCCGCGATAGGAGCGCGCTGACGAGGTTGGTGGGCGAATCATTCTTGATCTCAAGAGCCTCAAGCAGAAGGGGGTTGCCGCCGGCAACCTTCACCAACTTGGCAAGCTCCGCAGCCGAGATGCCCTTGTGGGCCATTGCTCCAAGCTCCCGGGCACTTCGTGTGCTGAGCGGCTTTAGTTCAATGACTTCCGCCCCGAGGGCCACAAGCCAATCAACTACCACGGTTGAGCCGTTCTCACCTGTTCTGGCGGTGCCGACCAACTGGCGCTTGTCCATGAGGGCGCCAACTACCTCGATCGAGGCGCTGTCTGCCCACTGCAGATCGTCTAGCAACAGCGGGCCGCTGGTTTCTGACAGCACCTTGGCTGCAACCAGCTGAACATCTTCGGGAACCGACGATGCCAAGAGCCTCTTGAACATGAGGTAGGGGACCCATTGCAGCGTGGCCAACGCGCCGCCTTCGTGGAACTCCCCCATCGCTCCAAGCGCGTGGCGCGCCACGAAGGTTTTGCCAATTCCCGGCGGACCCACCAATAGAGGGAATCCACCAGCGCGAGTGATCTCGCGCAGTTTCTTTAGTTCAGCGCCCCGCCCGACGAGCATGTGGTCGGCTCCTCTACCAGGGTCGGTTTCGTCGTTGCGGCACTGGCTTTGCCCACCAGCGACCGGACCACCGCCACCGCGAAGGTTCAGCTAGGGGCGCGCCCGCACCACCAGAAGTGGTCATCGCTTGAATCGCAGCAGCGATGGCAGCAACTTCCTCATCAGCAGGGGTAGGGGTGATCTGCATTGCGCTCACAGTGGCATGTTGCCATGTTTGCGAGGTGGAAGCTCTTCCTTCTTGGATTCGAGCATCTGCAAACCATCGATCAACAGGCGGCGGGTATCGGCCGGGTCGATCACATCGTCCACGTAACCACGCTCTGCCGCCACATAGGGGTTACACCACTTCTCGGAGTACGCATCCACAAGTTCTGCCTTCTTGGCCTGTGGGTCTGCTGCCTCTGTGATGTCCTTACGGTTGAGGATCTCTACAGCTCCGGTGGCGCCCATGACGGCGAGTTCTGCCGATGGCCATGCGTAGGCAAGATCTGAGCCGATGGACTTGGAATCCATAACCACATAGGCACCGCCATAGGCCTTGCGGGTGATCACCTGAATCCGCGGCACGGTTGCTTCGCAGTAGGCGTAGAGGAGCTTGGCGCCGTGG
>JAGQSI010000002.1 GCA_020439605.1 Acidimicrobiales bacterium
GTTGAGCAGCTGGCTGCGGAGTGGTTACTACAAACACCTCAGCTCGAGGTAGGAACTGAGACATTGACAGCGAAACATCGCCGGTGCCGGGAGGAAGGTCAACAACCAGGAAGTCCGGGTTATCCCAGTAGACGTCTGTGAGAAATTGTTCAAGCGCCTTGTGAAGCATCGGGCCACGCCAGATGACAGCTTGGTCCTCCTCGGCAAAGAAGCCGATGGAGATGCAGCGAACACCGTGGGCCTCGGGCGGCACGATCATGGAATCGATGAGGGTGGGTGGGTGCTCCACACCGAGCATCCTCGGGATGGAAAAGCCCCATACGTCTGCATCCACGATGGCCACCGACTTACCACGAGCGGCGAGCGCCACCGCGAGGTTGGTGGACACCGATGACTTGCCAACTCCGCCTTTACCGGAGGCGATGAGAAGCACTCGGGTCTTGGATCCGGGTTGAGCGAAAGGAATCTGGCGGCCTTCTGCATGACCGTGTGCAGGTTGAGAACCAGCGGTTGCGGCCGGATCACCGTGAAGTTGCTGGCGCAGAGCAGCTAGCTCCTCAGGGGTCATGGACCCGAAGGAGATCTCGACCTCATCGATACCGTTCAAGGTGACGAGCGCGGACCGCACGCGGCTCTCTATCTCGTTGCGAAGCGGACAGCCCGGTGTGGTCAAGGCAATTGCCACTTCGGCCCTGCCGCCGTGAACAACTACTCCTTTCACCATTCCGAGATCCACGATGCTGCGATGCAGCTCAGGGTCTTGCACTGGGCGTAGGGCGTCAATTATCTCAGCGTCGGTAGGCACGGATGACCTCTGGTTCGGTAGACGGGGGCGAGTGCCGGGGATTTCTCCTATCGCCATAGGTACAATACCGGGGTGGCCCATGAGACCCTCAGCCCAACAGAATTCAGCTCTGCGGTCACAGCCATAACCTCGGCATTTGGCGATCCAACTCGACGCCAAATCTATCTGTTCACCCACGAGAATCCCGAAGGCGTCACGGCTGGCGAAGTAGCAGAGCGCTTCTCACTTCACCCCAATGTGGCGCGCCATCATCTCGACAAGCTCGCCGCTAGCGGACACCTCAGCGTCTCCACCGCCAAGCCACCGAGCGCGTCTGGCACCGGCGCTGGACGACCATCCAAGTTCTACCGCCCCGTTGAGGAAGCAGTTGCCCTGGACGTGGCCATTCGACACGATGACCTACTGGTCACATTGCTGGGCCGCGCTCTGGCGCTACTGGACCCGAACGATGCTGAGGCCCTGGCGCTAGAGGTTGGCGAGGACTACGGCCGGGCCATGGCCGCTTCCTTCCAAGATGCGAATGAATCCCAGCGATCGTTTCGAAGCGCGCTTCACGCAGTGGCGGACGCTCTGAGCGCCCACGGCTTTGATGCCCACGCAGAGGAAGTGGGCAACGAACTGCGCATCATCACCGAACACTGCCCCTTCGGGGACACAGCGAGTCGACACCCCGTGATCTGCGCTGTGGACCGCGGCATGGTGCGAGGAATGCTGGGCGAGCTCTACGGCGAAACGGTGACAATCACCGAAGCCACCAGAGCCACCGGTTCACCCAACTGCATCACCACCGTCTCTGGCTAGCGACGGACCGGTATTCAGACTTAGCCTCACGAGATGGCGCGCTCTTACCTGGACCACGCATCCAGCTCACCGTTGCGACCCGCAGCTCGAGATGCGATGGTCGAGGCTCTGGACACGTTGAGCGGCGACCCGGGACGGATACACGAAGAGGCCATGGCATCTCGGGTTTCTCTCGAGACTGCACGCCAACAAGTAGCGGACCTGCTTGGGGCCCGTAGCCGCGAAGTGGTGTTCACCAGCAGCGCCACCGAGGCAATAGCTTCAGCCGTGTTCGGGCTGGCTCAACGGGCCAAGGACAAATCCCTGCTCGACGACGACGGACAAACCCACCAGGTGGTGACCGCTGTTGAACATTCAGCGGTACGCCACAGCGCAGCTCGTCACGGCAACGTCACGGTGGTACCGGTTGGGCCAACCGGAAGAGTTGATCCAGATGACGTCATCCGAGCCATTGGCCCCAATACCGCAGGCGTACATGTTCAGTGGGCCAACCATGAGGTCGGCACCACTCAGCCGATCTTCGAGATAGTTGAGGCATGCAAGCAGCGAAAGGTTCCAGTCCACGTGGACGCGGCTCAAGCGGTTGGCCGGGTCCCGGTGTCGTTCAGCGAACTTGGAGCGGACCTCATGTCATTTAGCGGTCACAAGATCGGTGGACCCGCCGGAACCGGTGCCCTGCTCGTGAGGCGAGGTCTACGCATACCACCTCTACTGCTCGGTGGTGATCAGGAGCGTTCTCGCCGAGCAGGGCTAGAGCCGGTAGCAGCACTGGTTGGACTAGGCGCGGCCGCAGCAGAACTGTGCGATTCGCTGGACGAGGAGATCGATCGGGCACAGCGACAGGGCGAGCGTTTACGCCAGTTCGCCCAGACGATCGAAGGCATTGTGGACTACGGGGATCCCGATCACAGGGTGGGCCACCTGGTGTGTCTTGGGGTTGAGGGAGTTGAGCCACAAGGTGTGCTGCTCGGGCTCAACTCCTTGGGCGTGTCCGCTCATTCTGGAAGTGCCTGTTCATCTGAATCGTTGGAGCCATCGCCAGTGCTCGAGGCCATGGGGGTCGACGCCCATCATTCGCTGAGAATCTCGGTGGGCTGGAACACGACCGATGAAGACATTGACCGTGCTATAGATGCACTTCCCAAAACGATCAGCAATCTTCGCAATCTCGCAGTGAGCTTCCAGCAATGAGCAAACCTCAGATTCATCTGGTCAGACACGCCCACGCCGGCAAGCGCGCGGGATGGCATGGCGACGACACCGTTAGACCCTTGACCCAACGTGGGCAGCATCAATCCGATGAGATCGCCGCCGCACTGGTCACCTCTGGCGCTACGGCACTGTGGTCGAGTCCCTACCTGCGCTGTCAACAGACTCTCCTTCCCCTCGCGGCCAAGCTCGGGCTAGAAGTGAGTGACAAGGCAAACCTTTGCGAGGGAGCTTGGGGAGCAGATGCCCTTGATGAGCTTCTCGCTGCGGCTAGCGAAGGCCAGGTCGTGGTGGCTTCGAGCCACGGCGATGTCCTACCAGAGATCATCGCCACGGCCGTTAGGCGCGGCGCCATCCTTCGCGGAGATCCATCCCCTCGCAAGGCAGGACGTTACGAATGCACCGTTGAGAACGGACAGATCTCAACGATCGTGGGCTTTGATCCGCCCGCATGAAATCCCCTCACTATTGACACCGTCAGGCCGGATTCTAGGCGTTAGGTGGCTGCTGGTGCGTGCTAGCTGACGGGACCTAGTTGGACGGGACCGTGGTAGTTGTAGCTGTGGTTGTTGTTGATTCCATCTCAGACTGAGTCCTGATGGCTTCAGCAATGGCTTCATCGAGGCCCATCTGTTCGATCACCTGCTGAGCTTCAGCGCTCGGGTTGTTCCCTCGAAAGTCAGCCAAGTAGTCCTTGGCCTCCTCGAAGCGGCCATTGCGGTAGGCAATGATCGCCCTGAACGCACGCGCATAGGAGTAATTCGGGTCAGATTCAACCGCGGTGTTCACCCGCACCGCTGCGAGGCTTCCAAGGCGCAGAGCCTCCACAGGATCTTTGGTCTGCTGGGAGGTCAGAGACAACAGCCATGCCTCCCATGTGAGCGCCACCGGGTTGGAGTCATCCTCTTTCAAGATGTCCTCGAAGCATTGCAGCGCGCCGGGAGGATCACTTTGGATTTTCGGGATGCACTCGTTGGCTCTCTGGCTCGGTGTCTGGCGCACAGACACACCCCCGGAGGCAGACTCCCCCGCCTTTCGTGCACCCATGGCACCAGCAGCAACGAAACCAGCGATCAGCGCAAACCCGCACACCACTGCCGCTATTGCCAGGGTCCTACCCAACGACCGAGGGCGCGCAGCTTCTTTCATGCCTGCTCGTTGTTCGTCTATCGAACGAAGTACTGCAGCAGCACGAGCGGTGTAATCATCTCGGAGGGCCTCGTAGTCCTCGTCGCTCAGATCTCCAGCCTCGCGTTCCGCATCAAGATCCTCAATGGAGCGCAGCAAGAAGTCCCGTTGTTCTTCGAGCGCAACGAGGCGGTCCGGGTCCAGCTTCAGCTCTCGGGGACTCAAGGCTTTTCCCCATTTTCAGATGCTCGCAGCGCAGCATCAACCAAGGACTTGTCCTCTTGGGAAGCTGTGAGAGGTTGAGCTCGATATCCGGCGAATCGCATGACGAGACCAGCAACTGCTGCGATCACGAACACCACCGGCAACGCCCATACCAGTCCGCTGAAACCGGAACCTTCTGGGTCAAGAAGTAAGTCCTGGCCAGGAAAGCGTGAAGCCACATAGTCCCGGATCTCTTCATCGGTGTCGCCGGCCTCGATCCGTTCCCAGATGAGTTCACGCACAGCTTTGGATGCAGGAGTCTCCGATGACGCAACAGCTTGGCTCTTGCAGGAGGGACACCTAATGGTCTCGGCGAGGTTTTGAGCACGTTCGGCCTCGGTGGGACTGGGCTGGCCAACTGTTCCAACAAACAGTGCTACGACAATCACGACGAGCATCGCGACCCACGCAATCCATTTCGCTGGACCACTCTTGGTGCCGGTCTTGGTGCCGGTCTTTGCGCCGGTCATGATCCGCCTTCTTGGTTGGCGCGACCTTGAGCCTCGTAACGCTCGATCAGCGCTTCAACCTCACGGGCTTTCACACCGCCTTGTAGCCGATGAACCACCACTCCATTCGGAGCGACCAAGAAGGACTCAGGCACCTTTGCAACTCCCCAGTCCAATGCGGTTCGGCCACGGTCGGCATCAAGCACTGGCCAATCACCACCTTGTTTCTCGAAGAACTTCTTGACCGCAGAGGCTTCATCGTCGTAGGCAACGCTCACAACCCTGGCTGATCCGTCCTTCGCACCGTTCTCAGCGAACTGGCGCAGTTCTGGATGTTCCTTCACGCAGGGCACACACCAGGTAGCAAAGAAGTTCACGAGAAGCCACCGGTCATTGCTGCCGATGTCCACGGGCTCGCCGAGCAGCGCTTTGCCGCCAAGAGCGGGAGCCTGCTGGCCGATCACGGGGCTGGCTGAGGGCTGATCGCTGGAGTTCTTGGAGGTGAAGAGCATGACCACGAACAGCGCCATCACAACGCCTATTGCTGCAGCCGCGATGCGCACAGCGTTGGAATGCCTGACCGGTCCGCCTACAGCGTCGGTCTCGTGAGTGCTCATGTCGAAGCTCCCGCTGTTTCTAGGTCGTTGGATTGCGGGCCCTGCCCGGAGTCCTGCCCGGCGTCCTTGCCTGACTCAGGCTCTGAGTCAGGATCCGGTTGCAGTTGAGGGGACTCGCTCGGCAGAGCCGACGTTGGATCAGTTGGGCGACGACGCTTGCCCGGGAATGCTGCGAGCAGCGACCCAAAGGCCATGACTGCTCCACCGATCCACAGCCACACGATCAGCGGCTGAACGATCACCCGAATCCTCACCGACGCGTCCTTCCCTTCGCCCTGAGGCAGGTCGAGCAGAGCGATGAGCACACTGTTTCGAGCGGAGTTGCGTACCGTTGGCTTACCGATCTGCTGCGAGCCGTTGGGGAACTGCTGAATGGCCGGAGTGAACTCCTTGCCGTCGATCAGCAGCTTCGCACCGGTCTCCTTACGGGCATTGGTCGAGTTGTCGACCACACCAACGAACTCAACTTTGTGACCAGAGACCGTGACACTCGATGCACAACCCTCAACCGCGGTCACGCACAGCTTTGTTTCCCGTTCGGTCTGATAGGCGTTGGATGCAGCGAATGCCACGGCTATCAGGATCACTCCAAGGTGAACGATCATTCCGCCGTTTGTTCTGCCAAGAAGTCCTCGCAAACCTTGGCGACGAGTGGCCAATACCAGTTGTCTCAACGCTGACCCAGCAGCAAAACCGGCGAGGAAGAACGCAATGAGCGGGGCGAGCCCACGAGCACCCACCAGCACCGAGATCACCAGGACCGCTGTGCCAACCCATCCCGGCCACAAGAGCCTGGTTCGTAGGGTTTCAGACGATGCCTTTCGCCATGGCAACACGGGAGCCACAGCCATCAAGAACAACAGGACCAGCCCAATAGGCATGGTCATCCGCTCGAAATAGGGCACCCCTACGGTTACCTTCTCGCCGTTGAGACTCTCGGCGATAAGCGGAAAGACCGTCCCGAGCAACACGACGAACGCGAAAGCGGCGAACACGATGTTGTTGAGTAGAAACGCGCCTTCGCGAGATGCCGGCGAATCGATGCGAGCCGGCGAACGCAAGCGGTCCCCGCGCCAGGCCACGAGACCAACCGTGGTGAGCACGATCAGGGCAAAAAAGCCCAACAGCATTGGACCGATGTTGGAATCGCTGAACGCGTGAACCGAATCAAGTACCCCTGATCTAGTAAGGAACGTCCCAAGAATTGTGAGAGCAAAAGTGGCGCACACCAACGACAGGTTCCACACCCGCAACATGCCTCGTCGTTCTTGGACCATCACAGAATGCAAGAAGGCTGTCCCCGTGATCCATGGAAGCAGAGATGCATTTTCGACCGGGTCCCATGCCCAGTAACCGCCCCAGCCGAGAACCTCATGGGACCACCAGGCACCCAGGATGATCCCAACGGTCAGGAACGTCCATGCAAACAAGGTCCAGCGGCGAGTCTCGATCAACCAGCCCTCGCCCAGACGCCCAGTGACCAACGCCGCTATCGCGAAGGCGAATGGAACCGTGAAGCCGACATAACCCAGATAGAGCATCGGCGGGTGAAACGCCATGAGGGGGTGGTTCTGCAGAAGTGGGTTGGGTCCTGGACCATCGATGGGCGGATTGGCAAGAACCCGGAACGGATTGGCCGGTCCGGTCATGAGAGCGAAGAAGAACAGGGTCACCACGAACATGGTGAGCATCGCCCACGCCACCAGCTTGTCCGAGAGACGGTCCCGGAACTTCCACACAACAGCCACGCAGTAACCGCCAAGGATGAACGCCCACAACAAGATGGAGCCTTCGAGCGCGGACCAAAGGGTTGCGAAGTTGTACAGCGCTGGCGTGGTGGTGGAGCCGTTACGGGCCACATATTCCAGCGAGAAGTCCCTGGTGATGAGTGCCCGTTGCATTGCTACGAAGGCAATCGCTGCGCCGCCCGCCACCATCCATGCGTAGGTGCGGCTCATTCGCATCAACTCAGGGCGATCGCCCCTGATACCCATGGCCACCGTGACAATGGCCCCGAGTGAGGCCACCAATCCAAGAATTACACCGCCGGTTCCCAGAGCAGCGTTCACGTGCCGGAGCTCTCGTCAGCTTCTACGCGTCCCGGATGTTCTTCCTTGTAGTTCTCGTCATGTTTGATCAGCAGCTTCTCACTGTCGAACTCGGTACCGGAATCGTTCCAACGGCCTTCGGCCACGACTGGAACACCGGCCTTGAACAAAGCCGGTTCTGAGCCCGTGTGTCGAACAACCACGCTCACGCCACCGTGTTGGATGGTGAATACAACCGAATCATGCTCGCTAACAGGCTTTCCAAGAACGGTGCCTTGGATCCTGAACTTGGTAGAGCCGAGGGTCTCCTTCTCAGCCACGGCCTCATCTGCGTTCTTGAAGTACATGGACGCATCTCCGGCTTGGATGAGGATCAGCACGATCACAACTCCAAGAGCTCCCAACACCGCCAATGGAGCCCAGCGGCGCCGGCCGTTTCGCTTGGCGGTGACATCCACGTCACGTGGCGTCAGATCCAGGCCACCGTCGTCAAGGTCACGATCATCTGGTTGGTCACTCACTGGACCATCTCCGATCCTTAGCAGGAAGTTGCTTGCCCACCTTGCGGCCACGGATGATCACCGCAGCCGAGTAGGTGGCCAGAACCCCAACCACAATGATGTAGGCGCCAGCAACATAGGACCAGTCTGACGCTGCGAGAACCATCGCGTTCAATACTGCGATCATCGGACACCTCCATCGGCAACTGCTTCAGCACGTCTTTCAGCGAGCGCCGTATCAAGACCCTTTGCCTCCACCTGGGTCTCGACCCATTGAAGACGGAACCGGTGCAACATGAGCCATGCGTAGAGCAGCAGGGCGAGCACCATCCCAAAGAGCAGGGCGAACAGCTTCAGCCCGTCAATGGTTGGGTCGAGGCGACCAATGGTGGCCGTCTGGTGAAGGCTGCGCCACCAATCCACCGAGTAGTGAACGATCGGTACGTTGATGAACGAAATCAACCCGAGCACGGCAGCCTGCTTTGCCCGAGACTGCGGGTCCACCACGGCTCGGCGAAGGGCCAAGTAGCCGAGGTACATCACGAACATGAGTGCAGTGCTGGTGAGACGAGGGTCCCATTCCCACCAAGTACCCCATGCTGTGTGGCCCCAGATGGAACCGGTGGCAAGGGTAAGGACCGTGAACACGATCCCGACCTCGACAGATGCCGCGGCCAGACAGTCCCAGCCCTCGGTGCGCTTCCACAGATACATGGCGCTAGCGAAAGCGGTAACCATGAACGCCGTGTAGCAGGCAATGGCCACAGGGACATGTACATACATGATTCGCACCATGTCTCCCATGGCATCTGCACCGGCGCCGTCTGGCGGCGAAGCCACGAGCGCCACAATCAAGAAGATCGCTACGGCGATCAGCAGAATCGATCCAAGGACACGGCTTCCATGCGAAGCAGTGCCGTCGGGATGCATGTCGAAACGTCCGGCTCTTTGGCCGGGAGTGGACGAAGTCAAGATTCCTCCAGGAGGGGTTCGAAGGCCACGAAACCGATCGCGGTGTAAAGCACCGCGAAAGCGCCGAGCAATCCACACCAGCGCCAACCTGCGCCGGAGCTTTTTTCGTAGGCAGATCCAAAGGCCTGGGTAGCTCCGATGAGCAACGGTGCCACCACCGGAAGCCACAGGATCGGCAACAAGGTGTCTCGGACACGAAGCCCAGCAGCCAACACTCCATAGACGGCTCCGGCCGCAGCAAGCCCAGCGGTAGCAGCAATAGAGGTAGCAACTACAAGCAGAAGTCCAGATGGAGAAGCGCCGTACATGACCGTTACCCCAACCAGAAGCGCAGCCTCAACAACAAGCAGGTGAAGAGCGATCCCCGCAGCCTTGCCCAAGAAGATGCCCGCTGGGTCCAAACCTGAGATTCTGAGGGCGTCGATGATGCCGTCGACGGTTTCGACCGCAAACGCTCGTTGAATAGCAAGCAGAGTGCTGAATAGAACGGCAAGCCAGAACAAACCCGGAGTGGCGTCCTTCAACACGGAACGGTCAGGGTCCAACGCAAACGCGAACAAGACAAGAACCAAAAGAGCGAATGGCAACAACTGGTTCAGCGTGACACGGCTACGCCACTCAAGACGCAGATCCTTGCCCGCCACCAGCCGAGCATCGCTGATGACCGACCTGAGCGTTGTGTTAGTCAACTTCGACCGCCTCAGATGTGTGACCAACGTTGCCCGAAGGTTGAGTTGTGCCACCAACAACGTGCACGCTGCGATCGGCAACCTCTTGGGCACGATCTAGTTCATGAGAAGCAAACAGGACAGTTGCCCCTGCGTTCACGGCATCCACCATCAAAGAATCCACCAGATCTCGACCAGCTTGATCCAGCGCTGCGTGAGGTTCGTCGAGCAGCCAAAGCCTCGGACGTCTCGCCAGCAACACCGCTAGCGCGCTACGACGCCTCTGACCAGCAGAAAGACGCGCTACGGGGACAGAGGCCAAGCGCCCGTCCAGACCCAACCGAGCCATCGCGTTGTCAGCATCTGTGAGGCTCGCACCGCCGGCGCGGGTCCAGAACCGAATGTTCTCAGACACTGAAAGATCGTCATAGAGCCCGGTTGCGTGGCCGAGCAGTCCAACTAGGGGACGAACCGCCTTGGGATCGTCCACCAGATTCACTCCGAGAACCGACGCCTCACCCTGGGCAACCTTGACCAGTCCGGCACAGGCGCGCAGAAGAGTGGTCTTGCCAGCTCCGTTAGGTCCTTGCAGAAGCACGATCTCGCCTGCATTGACGTCGAGATCAACGCCAGCCAATGCCGGGAAACGACCGAGCAAGCAGACCGCGGCGCGGAATCTGACGACGGGGTCCATGAGCACCTACAACGGTACCGGCGCCCTGGCACCGATACCTAAACCACTCCCCGCGTTTGAGATCCGTCACCAATGACATACCCTCGTGGCGTGCTCTCACGAATCCTTGGAGGCCTCGGCCGTACGCTCATCACCTCCGGCACCCTCATCTTGTTGTTCGTGAGTTACCAGTTGTGGGGCACAGGTATACAGACCGCTCAGGCCCAACGTGAGCTCAACACCGAGTTCGAAGCAGCACTGGCCAAGGCATCCGCCTCCACAACCACCTCAACCACCGAGGCAACCACCACCTCATCGCTGCCGCCCGGCGTCACCACCACAACACTCATCAACACAACACCAGCCGTGGCCCCTGCCAACCTTCCGGTTCCTGCTGAGGGCGATCCGATCGCAAAGATGAAGATTCCCTCCATCGGCATAACCAGGACCGTGGTGAGCGGCGTATCGATGAGACAACTCGCACGCGCCCCCGGCCACTATCCAGAGACCCCGCTGCCGGGCCAAGCCGGCAACGTTGCAATTGCCGGTCACAGAACCACCTACGGCCAACCGCTGCACAACATTGACAGGATCCCGATAGGCGATCAGATCACCTTCAAGACCCTGCAAGGCACATTTGTGTACGAAGTCACCGAGAAGTTCATCGTCAAGCCTCATCAGGTGGAGATCCTTGAGGACAAGGGCGACAACCGCATCACCCTCATCGCTTGCCATCCGAAGTATTCCGCAGCGGAGCGCTACATCCTCGTCGGGATCTTGAAGGGCAAGCCTGCTCCCCCGATCAAGGGACAGGACGAAGCACGGCGCAAGGCCTCCGAGGTGAACAAGGATGTCGTTTCGATCGATGAAGGAGCCTCAGCCACAAGGGCATCCAAGACTCCGGCCATCTTGTGGGGTATCGCTGCAGCGGCCGTCTGGTTGGTCACATGGCTGGTCCAGGTGTTTCTCAGGCGCAGACTCACCCGTAATGAAGATTCTCGATATGCCGACCTGCCTCGTCGCAGGAGACTCCTGACCTGGAGTCCATACATTGTTGGACTTCCGATCTTCATAGTTGTGCTGTACGTGTTCTTTGAGAACTTCGCTCGACTGCTGCCAGCCAACTTCTGAACGCACGGTTGCATCTGAGTGGATAGGTTCGGGCCATGGCCCGTGACCGTTCCCTCGACATCGCTCCTGCTTCTGTACGCGACTATCGCGAACTGGCTCGTAAACGACTTCCTCGTCAGCTCTTCGATTACATAGACGGTGGCGCCTACGAGGAATCCACCATGCGCGCCAACGAGTCAGATCTCGGGGAACTGCAGCTACGTCAACGAGTGATGCGAGATGTGTCCAACCTGGACCTTCGAACCACCGTGGTAGGCCAGGACCTCTCCATGCCGGTGATTCTGGCGCCGGTTGGACTAGCTGGCATGTTTGCGCCTCGCGCCGAGGTTCTAGCCGCCAGAGCTGCCCAAAACGCTGGGGTTGCATTCTGCGAATCCACGGTGTCCATCGCCGGGATCGAAGAAGTCCAACGCTCGACCAACGCACCTTTCTGGTTCCAGCTCTATGTGATGAGGGACCGCAGTTACGCCGAAACGCTCATGGCTCGTGCCAGCGCGGCGCACTGCCCCGTCCTTGTATTGACCGTGGACCTAGCGGTGGTTGGCGCCCGATACCGAGACACTCGTAACGCCATGATCGGTGAGGTCTCGGCCTTGGCAAAGGCCCGCAGAGGTGTGGACCTTGTGACCCACCCGCAATGGATCCGAGACGTGGCCATCGGCGGCAAGCCCCACACCTTCGGCAATCTCGAAGATGCGGTACCAGAAGGACGATCGCCGGCAGACTTTCGTGAATGGGTGGACGCCCAGTTCGACCCGTCGGTCACTTGGGAGGATCTTGCTTGGGTACGCGAGCACTGGAAAGGAAAGCTGGTAATCAAAGGTGTCCTCGACGCTGAGGACGCTCGAATCGCAGCTGACGCCGGCGTGGACGCCATCGTCGTGTCCAACCATGGGGGTCGCCAACTCGACGACACCCCCTCAACGGTTCAGGCACTCGGCCCGATCGTGCAAGCCGTTGGTGAGCAACTCGAGGTGTTGGTGGACGGCGGGATCCGCAGCGGCCTCGACGTCACCAAGATGATCGCTCTCGGTGCCAAGGCCTGCCTCGTGGGTAGGGCGTGGGCGTGGGCCGTGGCCGGCGGAGGTCAACAAGGGGTGGAGCACGTCCTCGAAACCATCCGAGATGAGATGAAGGTCGCAATGGCTCTAACCGGTGCACCCACGATTGCTGCGCTGAACCCCGACATCCTCGTCAGCACACCCCGGTGAACCATAGGGTCTTCTCGTTCAATATCTCGGAGACAAACTGCACATGCCTACCCATGTAGACACCTACGGCCCCAACGATGCAATCAGTGTCATCACGCTCGATCGCCCCGAGCGTCGCAACGCGTTGGACCACGACACCTTGAGCGAACTGCTTGAGATCATCAAGGCAGCCAAGGCGAGACCAACCCGAGCCCTCATCCTCACAGGGGCAGGAGGCCATTTCTGTGCTGGAGCCGATCTGACCGGGGTCGAGGACGCCAAGTTCGCCACCTATCTCCAACACGTGCTCGATCACCTTCGATCAACAACGTTCCCAACCATTGCTGCTGTTGAGGGCGCCGCGCTCGGAGCCGGGACTCAGCTAGCGGTGGCGTGTGATCTACGAGTCGCCACCCCTGACGCCTTGTTCGGAATACCTGCCGCCAAGCTCGGGCTGATGGTCAACCACTGGACGGTTCAGCGCGTGGAGTTGCTCTTTGGCCACTCCAGCGCTCGGGCAATCCTGTTGGCGGCAGAGGTGATCAAGGGCGACCGGGCCTTCGAGCTTGGAGCGGTGAATCGACAAGGTTCGCTTCCCGAGGCCAAGAGTTGGGCAGAGCAGATAGCTGAACTCGCACCTTTGACCATTGCGGGCCACAAGCTCATGTTGGACAAGCTCAACGAACCCCCAGAGACAGACTCCGATGTTGGCGCAGCGTTCAACCGGGCATGGTCGAGCAAGGACTTTGCCGAGGGGCTCGATGCATTCCGCAACCGACGCCCCCCAAAGTTCGAAGGCCACTAGAGGCCCTGGTGGGTAGAACCCTCAGGGCACTGCGGAAGCTTCTGGGATCTCGATGAGTTCGATCTCTGCGAGTATTGCCTCGAGATGAGCCGGTTCAACCAACATGGGGACCTGCGTATAGAGGTAGTCATCTACCGCCAACCCAACCGTTTCCAGGCGTGGGTCCCCGATGGCTCTGGCTAGATCTTGGCTATGTGCGGTGGCGGTTTGTGACGCAGCACGAGGGATCGCCCAGCGTTGACCAATGGCGATCAACCTTTGATCTATCCGTGCCGCCCACTCAAGGTTTCTGGCTGCTTTCGATCTGTGGTCCTTACGTTTGCGCCACCAGATCCGTACCGGACCGATGATCAGGCCGCTCGCCACACCAACCAGCACGATCAGCACAAGATGGTCAAGGATCCAGGCCAACAATGGCGTCTGCGATGACTCCGATCCAGCAAGAGGCACATCTGCTGTTGGATCAAACGGCACCCAGCCCAGTTCCGGGAACCACACCTCTGCCCAGGCGTGGGCCTGTTTGGCTCGCACGATCCAGCGCCCTGTGAGCGGGTCGCGCTCTCCCGGCACGTAACCGGTAACGAGCCTCGCTGGAATCGCGTTGGCTCTAGCCAGGACCACCAGAGACGATGCGATCTGTTCACACCAACCCTGTTCTGCCTCGAACAAGAAATGGTCCACCACATCGGCGTCCTTGGGAGCGAGCGGCGCATCCAGGGAGTACTCGACTCGTTCGCCCATCCATTGTTCGATGGCCAAGATCTGGTCATAGCGGGTAGATGCACCCTCGACAATGGTTGGTGCGAGCTCTCTCACCCGTTGGGTCATGATCGCTGGCTGAGCGTATTTGGCCAGAATTTCCTCTGGTGTCTCACCCGTTTCGGCCTCACGCAGGCGCTGTGCACTCAGCGGAGTTCTGCGGCTGATCACCGTGTAGGAGCTGCCTTCTCCCAGTGGCGCTGATACCAACGTCCCATCGGATCTTTGGCCAACAGGGCGTTCTATATCGATACTCACCGGGCTTGGCGCCGCGTACACCACGTTGGAGAAAGCTGCCTCAACAGTGACGCGTTGTCTGAGCACATCGTCACCGAATGCCCCGATGTCCTCTTGTGAGATGTTGACACCACCATCTGAACCAACCGCAGTAATGGCCGGATCGCTCCTCGACCAGATCCGTCCGTCCCAGGTATCGAACGTTTCACCTCGCCAGAACGTGGCCCGGTCGCTGTCCACGCTCAACACAACGGTGTCATCGAGTTTCGGCCGGCTGGTCATGTCGATCGACTCACTCGATTGAAGAGACCGACCAGCATTTTCGGCGGTAGGGAACTCGGCGTCATTGCCTGTGCTTGTCGACTGGGCCAATCGCGGGGTCAGGATCGGCCCGAGGATCAGTGACAACACGATGACAATTGCAGAGATGGCAGCAATGGTGCGTGCGGTCTGCAAAGGAGACAGACGCCTCGAAGTGGCCTTTGAATCATCGAGTGAATCATCGAGTGACGAGAACTTCTGGCGCGCTATGTACTGAGACAGAACCAGTACCGAGATCGCTGCTACCACCCACACCAACACGACCTGTGAGCGCAGCGCGTCGGCAGAGCCAATGAACCCGAATCGCACCATCATGGCTGTGGCGACAAACAGCAGGGTTCGAGACAACGACACGATGGACAAGGAGGTCAATCCGACCATTGCCAGGAGTGCAACAAGCGCGCCCGAGGCAGCCCCTCCGGTTGGTTCAAGCTGGCCCCTTGCGCTCAGATAGCCCGCAACCGCCGAGGCGACCACCACCGAGCCAACCAACCCAACGAACTGCCACCTGGCAAGGTCGCTTCGGTCGGGGTGCGCCAAGCTGGAGGCGCCAGGAACGCGCGGATTCATCGCCCGATCTCCACTACTGGCCAATTGGGGGGTGCAACTCCGGGTTCTCCCACTACTGCTCTGGCGATGCGTCGGTTGGCGCCAAGTCGAGAACGCACCCGAGCCGACACCGGTCCAGCTGACTCTGCGGTGCACAACACGACCTCACCGCCAGCCGCGAGGACCGCGTAAGTGGCACCAAGCGCATAGGCGGCGCCGCTCTCGCAATCTTCGCCCAGGTTGCGCAGGTCCAACACGATTGCTTGGCCAATGGGCGCCGGCGGATCCAGTTCCCTTACAACCAGTGTTGTGCTGCGAGCAGTGGATGGCCAGTGCACCAGGTGCGCAGGGTCTCCCACCACATAGGGACGCACGGATCGAACCACCTCGCCACCGTTGCTACCTCGCCCCAACGCCAGCTCGCCCATCTCAACGGGTGCTCCAGCAGCCATCCATTCAACGCTAAGCGGCCGTGGGGCAACCTCGACCGGCACTGGCAGAGCGAGGCTGATTATCCGCCGAGCCTCGTAAAGACCAACTGGAGCCGAGACTCTGACCTCGAAGCGGATGAACTCGAACACACCTCGTGTGTCCGCCAAATGAGAAACGAAACCAGTGGTTGGCCCATCGACTCGGACCCAGGTCCCGGGCGGGTCGAGCACCCGAATTTCATAGACAGCCATTGCCCCGGTGGCGCTCACCTCGATCTGGACCTCATCGCCAACCGTTGCATCACGAGGCGACGACGCAGCTATCTGCACACCTCGGATCGCAACGAGAGGCCAAACAACCCCAACTACCAGAGCAACCAGTGCTGCCGCCCAGACCACAAGCACCATGGCCCTGTCGCTCGCAGCCGAACTCAGATAGAGCCCGCCAACAACAACAGCAACGATCAACCCTCCAGCGGGAGTGAGCCGGTTGGACCCTGGACGTTCGCCTCTAGAGCCCACGGTCATCCAGTTGGTCAAGGACGTGGAACCGAAGTTCCCGAAAGGATGGTTTGGAGCGCATTTACGGTTGGCGAGTCAGCACTGGTGGAACCCACATGGGACCCAGATGATCCGACACGATGAGCCAGCGCCGCAACGAAAACGCTCTGCACATCATCTGGGGTCGCATGGTCTCTACCGCTGATCACTGCATGTGCCCGACAAGCCTCAAGTAGCCCGACCGCAGCACGCGGAGACGCACCAACCTCCAGATACGGGTGCGACCTTGTGGCCGCAACCAGATCGAGGACATATTCGACAAGCGCAGGCGCACACCAAACCGTATGGACAGCCGCTATCGCCAAGGCGAGATCTTCTGGAGTTGTGACCGCACTGATGGTGTCGAAGGCGTCTACTCCCCCATTGCCAGTGAGGATCTCTCTCTCCGCATCTCGGT
This sequence comes from Acidimicrobiales bacterium, assembly GCA_020439605.1. Taxonomy (GTDB): domain Bacteria; phylum Actinomycetota; class Acidimicrobiia; order Acidimicrobiales; family Iamiaceae; genus Aquihabitans. The sequence continues at coordinate 16,516 of JAGQSI010000002.1, forward strand.
CCGGCAAACCCATGGACGTGACTAGAGCAAAGCGGTCGAGTTGGCTCTCTGGCAGCGGGAAAGTGCCTAACTGACCGTGAGGGTTCTGAGTGGCGACACAAAAGAACGGGGTCGGCAATTGGTGGGTCAACCCGTCCACGCTCACCTGACGTTCTTCCATTGGTTCAAGCAATGCTGCTTGGGTGCGAGGAGATGCACGGTTGATCTCATCTATGAGAGCCACGTTGGCAAATATCGGGCCGGGACGAAATGTCCACGAGCTATCTGCAGGCGAGTACACCGAGGTTCCGGTGATATCGCTGGGAAGCAGATCTGGAGTGCACTGCACCCGTCCGAAACGACCACCCACCGACATCGCCAAGCTCTTGGCCAAAAGAGTCTTGCCAGTTCCCGGGAGGTCCTCCACCAGGAGATGACCGCCAGAGAGCAGCGCCACAAGGGCCAGCTTCACGACGTTGTCCTTGCCCCGAACGGTTCTCGATACCGAGCTTTGAAGGTCCGTGGCCAACGAGATGGCCGAGGCGATATCTGCCATCAAACAGCCACCCACTTGAACCGGACTTCGAGGGGTTGATGGTCGCTCAGATCCTTGCCTGCTTCGTCCACGAAGACATCGTTGCGGAACTTGTGGCTCTGCGCAGTGAGTTCCACCTGATCGTTGGAGCGATAGGCCACCTTGTCTATGCGCCCGGGCTCATCACATTTGGTGGAGGTGCACGAGTCGGTGAGGCCGGTGTCCTTCAAGAATCGATCCCAGATCTCGATGTCTGCGCCGTTGGCGGCATCTTCGTGCTCCATGTCCGTGTGCAGATTTGTGTCGCCGGCAAGAACGATCGCTTTGCCAGCGCTGTGCTCATTTATGTAAGCGGCGAGCTGAATGTAGTCGTCGGCCTGGAGGGCCTGATCCTGATCACCGCCGCCGGCCTCGCCGTGAAGGTTGTAGACGTCAACCATCAATCCATCTTCGAGTTCGATCGTCGTGTGTAGGAAACCTTTCATGGCCAAACAGTCCGATGCCCCGTCGGTGAAGCCTCCATAGCAATCGGTCCAAGGCACCCGAGCTACTTCGCCGAGCGGGAATCGCGATAGCACTCCAAGCCCATCCCCCAACTCCATGAGTGGGCGATCCTTTTCTATATCGATACCGACAGCCTCGGGGCCGGGGTGTCGCTCAGTTCGATACTCATGGGTCGCATCTGCGCGAAGTTGGTCATGAAAAGTCACGAAATTGGTGCTTGAGGCCAGGCCATCAGCCTTCCACCAGTCGAAGTCTTCCTGTGTGAGAACCACATCAAAGGGCTCTAGAAGAGGACTGATCTTGGGCAGATTCACCTCTGGGTTTTCCTTGGATATCTCTTGAGGAAGCCCAGCAACGTTGTAGGACAGCAGCGAAAACTCTCCGCTTCTGGCCGCTGCTGGTTTCTGTTCACCCGGCTGTTTCGTCTCTGGTGAGCTCGATCCAGAACACGCAGATACAACCAGCACAACCGCTGCAGCCATCGCCAAGAACTGCCAACCCCGAGATATCGAACGAGTCATGGAACCCGATACTACGGACTTTGTTGGGCTACTCGCCCTCAAGCGTCATTGTCTCGCTCTGCACGAAGGTGTGCACGTGGATCTTCAGGACGTTGCAGCCGCGACCCTCTTCGACGCATCTGCACCACGGCAAGCACCAATACGACAGCTATGACGATCGCTATCTCCACAACCTGCCACGCTACCCGTCCTCCCACTAGGGTCGCATCGGTCCGAACAGGAGGAACCGATGGGCACAGAACACGTACTGGCGATTGACCTCGGCACCGGTGGCCCAAAGGCTGCCTTGGTAACGCCCGAGGGAAGAATCACAGCCCACGAGTTCGAACCAACACCGCTGGAACTCCTGGCCGATGGAGGCGTGGAACAAGATCCAGACGCTTGGTGGGCAGCGATCACCACTGCTGTTAGGCGAGTGATGGAAGGTGGCCACGTCTCGGCCGATGACGTGGTCGCGGTAGCGATCACCAGCCAATGGTCCGGAACCGTCGCCGTGGATTCAACCGGCAAACACATCTACCCTGCGGTCATCTGGATGGATTCACGCGGAGCACCAGATGTCCACGATCTCGTAACAGGACGCGTCAACGTTGCGGGCTATGACCCGGTAAGGCTCAAAGGCTGGATCCAAAAGACCGGTGGAATCCCGAGCCATTCCGGCAAGGACCCCATCGGTCACATCTTGTGGATGCGCCGTGAACGCCCCGAGATCTATCGCAACGCCCACATGTTCATGGAGCCATGCGATTATCTAAATGCCCGCCTCACCGGCAGGCTCTGCGCCTCGTTCGATTCGATCGTCGCCCACTGGCTCACAGACAACCGCGATCTCAACAACGTGAAATACGACCCTCAACTGCTCGGCTGGGCCGGGTTGAAGGAGTCACAGTTCCCTCCGCTCGTGCCATCGGCGAGCGTGGTTGGCACCGTCATGGATTCAGTGGCCGAGGAGTGGGGGCTCAGCCCAGACACCAAAGTGGTCACAGCCACCGGCGACGTCCACTCTGCGGTGGTCGGCTCTGGTGCACTCGGTGACTACGAGGGACACCTCTACATGGGTACGAGTTCTTGGTTGTCGTGTCATGTGCCGGACAAGAAGACCGATCTGCTCAACAACCAGGCTGCTCTGCCGTCCGCGGTTCCAGGCCGGTACTTCCTCGCCAACGAACACGAGGTGGGCGGCGGCGCCTTGTTGTGGCTGCGAGACCAGGCACAGATGGTGTCTGATCTCGATGAAGCCAACGAGCTAGCAGCCTCATCTCCAATTGGATCAAACAAGGTCATCTTCACCCCGTGGCTTAACGGAGAACGCACCCCGGTGGACGACCATACGATTCGCGGTGGATGGAACAACGTCTCGCTGTCCACCAACCGCTCAGATCTGGTGCGCTCAGTGTTTGAGGGGGTGGCCTTCAACAGTCGCTGGTTGCTCGACACCGTCGAGAAATTCATCAAGAGACCCCTAGACGGTCTCAACTTCATCGGTGGTGGTGCCCGCTCCGATCTGTGGTGCCAAATGCATGCAGACATATGTGATCGCACGATTCGCAGAGTTGGCGAACCACAGCACGCCAACACCCGTGGCGCCGCATTTGTGGCATGGCTGGCCCTAGGGCGCCAGAACCTCGAAGAACTCAATCGCTCCATCACCATCGACGCTCAGTTCCATCCAGACCCCAAGGCCAAGGCCATTTACGCCCCGCTCTACTCCGAGTTCACAAAGCTCTACAAGGCGCACAAGAAGATCCACGCCCGCCTGAACTCGCACTGAGCGCCATGCACAGCGCCATGGCCACGGCCCCGAACTTCCGACCAACTCTCACCGCTCGGGGACGGGTTCTGGATCTTTCGCGTCCAGCTCTGATGGGTGTGGTCAACGCCAACCCTGATTCGTTCTCCGATCCGGGCCACAGACAAACCGACGAAGTGCTGACCCAGGTCTCTCAGTTGGTGGCCGATGGTGCAACCATCGTGGATATCGGCGGGCAGTCAGGGATAACCAACGTTGCCGAGGTTGATCCCGATGAAGAGATCCGCCGGGTGGAGCCGGTTGTTCGTGCAGTGGCTCAAGAACTTCCCGAGGTGGTCATCTCGGTCGACACCTACAAGCCGCCGGTCATAGAAGCAGTCCTAGAAGCTGGTGCTCACATCATCAACGATGTCAGCGGGCTGCATTCCCCAGACTTGACCCCACTCGTGGCTCGCTATGGCGCAGGACTCATCGTCATGCACACAGCTGCGCCTCCAAAGACCCGCCTGCAAGCCACAGATCTCTACGGCAACATCGTCGAGGAGGTCCGGGATTTCTTGGCCGCCAAGGTGGCTCAAGCCATCTCAGATGGGGTGTCGCCACAGTCAATAGTGGTGGATCCGGGCCCAGATTTCACCAAAACACCAGCCCAGACCGTTGAGGTTCTTCGCCATCTACCTGAGCTAAATCCCGATGCTTTGCCCATGTTGTTGGCCATCAGCCGCAAGGACTTCATCGGAGCACTCACCAATACCAGACCCAAAGAACGCGGCGCAGGAACCCTCGCTGCCATCGCCGCTGTTGGCAGCGGGACTGGCGTGATCCTTCGACTCCACAACGTCTTGGAAGCTCAACGATTCCTCACTGTGTTGGATGCCCTGCAATCCGACGTGGATATTGACCCAGAACTTCGTCTCCGCGACGAGCTGCGTTGGGCGGCAGGCCGACCGGACGGGACCAAGGCGATTTGAGCCCCAACCCCTAACCTGTAGCTGTGCCCGCGGACCCAACCACAGATCCCATCCTCGTAAAGCGCGCCCGCCTCGCACGGATCGTCTCTGTGTGCCAACGCCTCGGTGCCGTGCTGTTTCTCTATGCCACCGTCTGGTTCTTCATAGGACTTTCTCAGGGCTACACCTCCACCATTGTCACGATGGTGATGGTCGGCTTGTTCGGCGGTTCAGCTCTGCTCGGCCCGGCGATCATTTTGGGATATGCGGTGAAGGCAGCAGACCGTGAAGATGCCGGGCTCTCCTCCGGACACTGAAGCAGAGCTGTAGGGTCCACTCTCAGACAGTGAAGTTCACGGCCACAAACGGGGAAACCACATGAAGGCTCCAGTCCTGCTCGCGTACGACTCACCTCTTGAGATGCGAAACGATATTGAGATTGCCGCTCCAGCCACCGGCGAGGTCAAGATCAAAGTTGTTGCCAGCGGCGTGTGCCACAGCGACCTCAGCGTCCTGAACGGCACCATTCCACTGCCAACACCAATCGTGTTGGGTCACGAAGGCGCAGGCATTGTTGAGGAAGTTGGTGAAGGAGTCACCTCCCTCAGGCCTGGGGACCATGTCGTGTTGTCGTTCGTTCCAGCGTGCGGCGAGTGCTATGCGTGCAAGCGAGGTCAGGCCTACATCTGTGAGAAAGCGGCAGCTCAGGGCGCTGGCGGCCTGCTCGATGGGACCACCCGCCTCACCAGCGAGGGAGCACCACTTCACCAAATGGCATGTCTCGGCACATTCGGGCCATACGCCATCGTCCCGGAAATCTCCACGGTGAAAATCCCCGACGAGGTGCCGCTAGATATTGCGGCGCTAATCGGTTGTGGTGTCCTCACGGGAGTGGGCGCAGCGCTCAACACCGCCAACATCGAACCGGGAGACACCGTTGCTGTTATTGGCTGTGGAGGCGTTGGGCTCAACGTGATCCAAGGCGCCAGGATCGCCGGGGCCACGACAATCATTGCGGTGGACATGGTGGACTCGAAACTGGAAATGGCCAAGGAGTTCGGTGCCACCCACGCCATCAACGCGTCGCAGGGGGATCCCGTGGCGCAAGTCATGGCCATCAACGCTCGGGGCGTGGACGTGTCCTTCGAGGTGATCGGTCTTCAGGCAACCATGGAACAGGCCATCAACATGGCTCGAAGCGGCGGTGAGGTGGTTCTGGTGGGCGTTCCGCGCATGGACGTGTTCTTGAACCTCAACGCGGCCTTCACCTTCCTTTATCTCGCAAAGACCATCAAAGGTTGTTGGTATGGCTCATCAAACGTCAACGAGGACGTGCCAAAACTCCTTGAGTTGTGGCGCAACGGAGATTTGAAGCTCAAGGAGTTGATCTCCAAGGAGATCGACAACGAGCATGTGAACGAGGCCTTCGAGGACATGAAGGCGGGCACCGTTGCTCGCTCGGTAATTCTCCACTCCCATTGATGACAGACGCTCCCCCACTTACAACTCCCAAAGACAGTCCCGCCCAAGCCGCCAGGCAGGTCGCTAGAGCGGGCACGGCACGACTTCCAGCTGCGGAACGTCGACGCCAACTTCTTCAAGTTGCGCTCGAAACCTTTGCAGCCAAAGGCTTTCACCACACCTCGATGAACGAGGTTGCGGACAACGCAGGGGTCACCAAACCGGTTCTCTATCAACACTTCAAGTCCAAACAAGCCCTCTACCGTGAGCTCGTGGATGAGCTCGGCGCTCAACTCGAACAAGAAGTCTTTGAGGCTGTTTCCAACGCCACTGGCCCCCGTCAACAAGTTGAGGAAGGCTTTCGCGCCTACTTCCGCTGGGCCACCTGCCAGGGGCCGGCATTTCGCGTGTTGTTCAGCGAACGCAACCGCGCAGACCCTGCACTCGCCGAAGCAGTTGATCGCGTTGAAGCCGTTGTCGCGGATCGGGTGGCAGAGCTCATCGACATCGAGGGGCTCTCAGAATCCGAACGTCAGGTTCTCGCGTTTGGTGTGGTCGGCATCGCCGAATCCACCAGTCGCAGATGGCTCGGTCTAGGTCTGGGCGCAGGCACAGATGCGGAGGCGTTCGCCAACCAGGTAGCCGGACTCGCTTGGTCTGGGCTGCGAGGCATCTCACCGTGAACTCCTCTCTGGTTCGCTCCTCAAACATCGCCGAATCAAGAGTCTGAAAACGTAGGCCTGCGTTTGGGGCCATGATGGGGACATGACTTCTTCTGGACTGCTCGAAGACCTGACCGAGCGTTACTGGCAGGCGCGCCTTGAGGCCAGCCCTCTTACCGCCACCTTTCTCGGCGACCACCGCTACGACGACCGCCTCGATGATCTTTCCGAGGAGGCTGAGCTTCGCCAGAGGCAGATCTGGGTGCAGTTGAGAGATGAGGCCAACTCCCTAGAAACCAACGATTTCGACGAGACCGACCGTGTCACCCACCGGCTGCTTGTTGACGAACTGAGCGAGCAGATCAACGCAATCGATGACCGCTTCATAGAACTCGGCTCGGACCAGATGCAAGGCATCCATGCCGAACTGCTGACCATGGTCGGGCAGTTGCAGGCCCCTGAGCCAGAGCACGCGGCGATGGCTGTGGTGCGCACCAGAGCCATTGGCACCATGTTGGATCAGGCAACCGATCGGTTCCGGGCTGGGCTGAAAGCCGGCCGTACCCCCGCTCGTACATGCATCGATCGCTCGATCAACCAGATCGATGGTTACCTGGCATCTCCGATCGAGTCGGACCCCTTCGTGAATCTCACTGGACCCTCTGGATGGGACGGCGAACAGCAGTGGCGAGATGAACTGCGCAGTGCCGTCGAGCAAGATCTTCGCCCTGCCTACCAGCGTTACCGGGCAGTCTTGAGTGACGAGTTGGCTCCGGTAGCCAGAGACGACGACCACGCCGGGCTGTGTTGGATAGACGGCGGCATAGAGCTCTACAAGAGCCTGATCCGCATGCACACCGGCCTCGATATTGACCCCCAAGTGCTCCACGACATCGGTATGAAGGAAGTCACCGAAAAACTCCCTGGCGAGTTCATCGCCATCGGCCAGCGTGCCTTTGGCACCAGCGACCTCAAGGAGATCTTCGATCACCTGCTCAACGATGCCGACCTGCGCTACCGCGACGGTGAGGAGATCCTCGCCGATGCCCAACGCTGCCTAGAAGATGCGACGAACGAAATGGGTAACTGGTTCACCATCTTGCCCGAGGCCCCTTGCGAATTGATCCCAGTGCCGGACTATCTGGCGGCCGACGCTCCCGCCGCTTACTACATGCCTCCAGCGCCTGATGGCTCACGGCCGGGCAACTATTGCGTCAACCTCCACAACCCGACCACCAAGGGTCGAGCGGAGACAGCTTCGATCGCGTTTCATGAGGCCATCCCCGGACACCACCTACAACTCGCGATTGCCACAGAACGCAGCGACCTGCCGGCGTTTCGCAGACTGTCTTGGAGCCATACCGCCTATGTCGAAGGGTGGGCCCTCTACACCGAGAGACTGGCCGAAGAGATGGGGCTGTATCGCTCGGACATCGAGCTACTCGGAATGCTCGCTAGCGATGCTTGGCGAGCATGTCGTCTCGTAGTGGACACCGGCCTTCATGCGCTGGGTTGGACGCGCCAACAAGCAATCGACTTCATGGTCGCCAACGCCCCGGTGAGCTACGACGAGATAGTCACCGAGATCGATCGATACATAGCCATGCCTGCACAGGCCCTCGCCTACAAGGTTGGTCAACGGGAGATCATGCGGCTGCGCGCCGAATCTGAGGCTCGCTTGGGCGACCGCTTTGATATCTCGAAGTTTCACGATGTGGTGCTCGGGGCGGCCACGATCAGTTTGACCGTGCTCGCTGAGCGAGTTGAGGCCTGGGACGGCGACTAGATCGGTTGGCCAAGCTCAAAGGTTGCGGAAAGGCCGGTTCCCCAGGTACCGAAGTCCGGCCTCTTGTCGTCAAGCCCAAGGTTGCGCAGCTCAGTGGCTATAGGACCCCGACCAAACTCGATACGTACAGTCTGAGGGTCAATCATCGCGGTGCCCATCTGCATTTTCAATGACGTTCCAAAAGGTTCGCCGTTGAGGTAGGAGTAGCTGACGGTTTCCACGGTCGACGGTTCACCCGATTGCTCGGGCTCATCGAAGCTGAAGCCAACCTCCAAGGCTCCTCCGACATACATATCGAAGCTGACGCGCCCCCCATTCGATGACATACGAAGATCCTCAACCGTCTTTGGAAAGCCCATGACCAGGTTCCCGGCCTTGCACGTGAACTCCTGATCAACTGGCATCCGATACACAAACGAACCAATCACGTCCTCACCAGCACCTCGCGGGCGAGCAAGGAACCCGAGATTGAGTTCCAGATAATCACCCCATGGATTGTCGGCGTAATCACATAGCGCTACCACCATCTGCGCCACACCCTCAATCACCTCGATCACCTCGAAGTCATTGCCCGGCAGAAGTGACTGCGCCGCGGCCACCGGTACCGAAAAGACCAGAGTCGCGGTATCCATCGATCCGACTTTCATCGGGAAAGTGATGACCTGACCTTCGATCTCACCCCAAACGGTAGTTTCACCCATGACAGCCCCCTAAGACCTACGAGATGAAATAGTCAACCACCTATCGGCCGCGTTGTCGTGAACGCGCTCGATGTGCCTACGATCGAAGCAACGTCTCCCAGCGTCGGGATGACGAAACAGGGGACAACATGACTGACCTACATCAGCCACAGCGTGATTGGGCTACCACCTTCGATCACACAGAAGATGACTACGCCCAGAACGCTCCCGAGATCTGGGATGACCTTAGAAACCGGTGTCCGGTGGCCCACGGCGACTCCCACGGTGGCGTCTGGTTTCCGAGCCGACACGAAGACGTATCTGCCATCGCCAACGACACCGAGCGATACTCCTCTGAGGGCATCATTGTTTCGGTCTTCAAGCCCGAGGGCCTCGCCCCCATGGGATATGCCCCACCAATCACTGCAGATCCACCGTTTCACCAAGGCGCACGGCGGCTTCTGCTCCCCGCATTCTCTCCAAAGGCAGTAGACAAGCTTCAACAAGCCACCCACGAAACCTGCCAGAAACTGCTCGACGATCTGCTCGCCGACGGTGCGTCCACTGCCGACGCAGCAGTTCAATACGCCCAACACATTCCGGTTCGGGTCATTGCCCACATGCTCGGCGTACCCGAAGAAGACGGCGACAAGTTCCGAGTGTTCATCCATCGAATTCTCGAAAAGCCTGGCACCTATGCGGACCAAGTTGCCCCCGAGGACACCCTGTTTCACTACATCTTCACCACGATGGCCGAGCGCCAGAACGAAGCGCCTCGCGATGATCTCATCGGATATCTGATGAGCTACCGCGACGAGGACGGCAATCCATTACCCAGCGACCAGATACTTGGCACCATCGGACTGTTGATCGTCGCCGGGATCGATACCACCTGGTCCGCCATTGGAGCGTCGCTGTGGCACCTCGCTCAACATCGCGGGGACCGTGAGCGCCTGTTGGAGGACCCGTCGCTCATGACCTTCGCCGTTGAGGAGTTCCTTCGCTTCTACGCACCGGTGACCATGGCGAGAATCGCGAAGGAAGATCTGCTGATCGGCGAAACCCAGATCAAAGCCCGCGACTGGCTCTTATTGGCCTTCCCTTCTGCCAACAGGGATCCTGAAGCATTCGAAGACGCCGACCGCTTCATGATTGACCGTCAACGCAATCGACACTTGGCCTTTGGGCTCGGCATTCACCGATGTGTTGGTTCCAACCTTGCCCGTATGGAGTTACGCACCGCCCTTGAAGAATGGCTTACTCGTATCCCCCACTTTGAACTCACCAACCCCGACGAGGTTCGTTGGTCAACCGGCCAGGTCCGAGGTCCACGCGAGCTACCTGTACGAATCTTGAAGTCCAACCCTGCAGCGTCAACCAACTGAGGACACCCAAATGCGAATCATTTTCGACCGAGACAAATGCCAGGGCCATGGCCGTTGCTACGCGTTGGCACCAGATCTCTTCGATGCGGATGACGAGGGCTACTCGGTACCGCTCGTTACCAGCGAACTGACACAGGCTCAGCTCGAGAACGCCCAGTTGGCTGCAGACAACTGTCCCGAGTACGCCATCACCATCGAGGTGTAGGGCCCTCGCTGGTCTGACCTCAGGTCAGTCAGCACCCTGATTCACGCAGCGCCGAAGTCTGGCCCGAAACCGGCAGCGAGCAGTTCTAGCGCTTCATCTATATATTGGGTTGGCGCCGGAGGGTTCGGGTCGGCCGCCCACTTCTCGATTCCAACTCCTGCTGCGGCCATGGCGCACGCCGCGAAAACACGAGGCCTCAGATCCTCGTCCGGGTCCAGACCCAGCTTCCTTGCAACAAATGGAACCAGTGCTGCTTCCAACAGGGGCTGGCGTTCAATGCTTCTTTGATGAAGGTCTGGGGTGCACCTGATCAGCCGGGCCCGTAGCCGACTGTCCTCCTCATCATCGGCGAGCCGCGAGCTGAGTTCCGACGTTGCAGCACGAATTGATTCCAGGACGCTCTCATCATCGGGTCGTGCCTCGAGACACTCGGTCAGCATCTCCAGCATCCCCTCCACATCGCCCAACACCAGGTCCTCTTTGGAATCGAAGTACCGGTAGAAGGTGCGATGGGAGACATTGGCTTCCGCAACTATCTGATCGATCGTCACGTCGTGGTAGCCGCGGTCTCGGAACAATCGGTTGGCTACACGCTGAAGTTCGTCACGGGTGTGCTTCTTCTTGCGTTCGCGCAGGCCCGGCTCGTCCATGATCGCCATACCCCCAATGATACTGGCATCAACGCCGATTGCTAGCGATGTGTCAAATGTCATGTATGCAAACTGGCAGATGTGCCATTAGCATGCCGGCATGTCAAAATATCTCTACCGACTTGGCCACTGGAGTGTCCGGCAACGAAAGGTGGTGCTCGCTATATGGATAGTTGTCCTAGTTGGGGTAGGCATCCTTTCTGGCACTGTGGGCGGCAAACTGAACGACGCCTTCTCGATCCCTGGCACTGAGTCTCAGCAAGCCATGGACCTGCTCGAGGAGAGGTTCCCTCAGCAGTCGGGATCATCAGCACGAGTGGTCTTTGCAGTAGAAGACGGTCGCCTCGACGAGCCCAAAGCGCTAGCAGGGATTGAAGCCACGCTGGCCAAACTCGCTGAAGCCGATGGTGTAGTAGCGGTCACAAACCCAATCGAGGCCAAGACCGTCTCACGAGACTTGAACATTGCCTTTGCGGATGTCCAGTACTCAATGCCAGCAAGCGAAGTAACCGACGCCCAACTGGAGGAGCTCTACGCCGCCGGCGAACCAGCAGAGGCCGCAGGAGTCCAGGTAGAGCACGGCGGAGAGGTCAAACGACAAGAAGAACCGGGCCATACCTCAGAACTCATCGGTCTCGGCGTTGCAGTCATCGTCCTGCTGCTCTCGTTTGGATCCGTCGTAGCGATGGGGATCCCTATCGCTACTGCCCTCATCGGAGTAGGGATCGGGCTTTCTGGCATCACGATCGTCGCTGGCTTCACAGACGTGGCATCATCGGCACCAATTCTGGCCACCATGATCGGCCTTGCGGTCGGCATCGACTACGCGTTGTTCATCGTCACCAGACACCGCCAAAACCTCGCTGAGGGCCACGATGTTGCCGAGTCCGCAGCCCGCGCAGCAGCCACCGCAGGCGGCGCCGTTGTGTTCGCCGGAATGACCGTCGTGATTGCGCTACTCGGTGTGCTCGTAATCGGAATTCCATTCCTCACCGCCATGGGGCTTGGCGCAGCACTAACCGTATTCATCTCGGTACTGATCGCAATCACCTTGTTGCCCGCAATGCTCGGCTTTGCCGGCACCAACATAGACAAGTGGGGATTCGGCAAATCAAAAACCGGCTCTGCCGAAGAAGCCGCCGATAGC